>JBCCSW010000443.1:0-2949 GCA_039199465.1 Pseudomonadota bacterium | reverse complement strand
GCCCGCCGGCTGGTGGACCAGGGCGCGCGCATGCTGTTCGTGCCCTACTGCACCGACACGCGCCACGGGCATCTGCGGGTCAAGTACTGCTGCCAGGCCCGCGCGGTCGAGAACCAGGCCTATGTCGTGACCGCGGGCGATGTGGGCCACCTGCCGGATGTCGAGAACATGGACATCCAGTACGCCCATTCCGCCATCTACACGCCCTGCGACTTCCCCTTCGCGCGCGACGGCATCGCGGCCGAGACCAGCGAGAACATCGAGATGGTGGCTGTCGCCGATCTCAACCTGTCGACGCTCAGCTGGGCGCGGGCGCAGGGCTCGGTGCGGAACCTGCGCGACCGGCGCTTCGACCTCTATCGAGTGAGCTGGACCGAGAAGGGCTAGCGCGCGTCGAGGCGGGTCGGCCCGTCGCTCACCCCTCGACCGGAAAGCGGCCGTCCTCGGCCAGCACCACGACGCGCAGGCGCGGGTCGGCGACGTCATAGGCGACCGGGTATCGGGCCGTCAGGTCTTCGAGGAACGCCTCCCACTCGGCCCCGGCCGCCTTTTGGTAGAGCGGCGTCGTCTCGGCGAAGATGACGACCGAGCGGCAGTCCGCCGAAGATGCGCCGAAACAGGCAGCGGCCGCGGCCTCGATCTCGGCCATGTGGGCCAAGCGGTCATCGTGGCGAAGCTTCACGGCATCAGCGAACCAGTCGGCACGCCGATAGCGCGCCTCGCGATGCAGGTTGAAAAAGACAAAGGGACGGTCGCGCGCGGCATCGATCTCGGCCACCAGGGCGGCATGGGTCTCGAAGCTGTTGGCCTCGCGCTCGATCGGATAGCGCGGCGCCAGGGCCTGGACGTTGGCGAACAGGCAGACCGCGGCCAGCACGCCCGCGACCGCCGGTCGGGCGATCAGCGCCATCACCGCCAGCGCCATCAGCAGGCTGGAGAAGATGGTGAAGACCTGGATCGTCCGCACCAGGTAGATCGGGTGCCAGATGCCCACGACCGCGGCCACCGCGGGTCCCGCCAGCATGAAGATGCCGATCCTGATCGCCATGTCGCGGTCGTGTTGCCAGAGCTGCCAGGCCCCCCACAGCATCACCGCCGCCATCACGGGCTTCAGATAGAAGGCAAAGGGATAGGCCCCCATCGACATGACGTAGAAGATCCGGGGCGTCGTCGGCTTCATCCAGCTCATGTCGGCGCTGCCCATCTGGCTCAGCATATGCAGCATCTGCGGCACGGCGAGCAGCGTGCCGATGGCGAGCATGGCGACGATCACCCAGAACTCGCCCGGCCGGCCACGCAGATACTGCACGACCGCGATCAGCGCGAAGCAGACGAAGCTGAAGGCGGCCGTGTAATGCGTCATGAAGGCGAGCGTCAGCGAGAGGCCGCCAAGCGCCACCAGCCAGGGCGTCGCCCCGCGCGGGTCGAGGAGCGCCGAGACCTCCTTCCGGCTCTTCAGGTAGCAGAAGAACGCGATCAGGTAGAACAGCGTCAGCAGCGGATACATGCGGATGAAGCGGCCATAGAACACCTGCATGGGCGCGACGCAGAACAGCAGCCCCGCCAGCGCCGCGGTCTTCCAATCGATGAACTGGCGCAGGATCACATAGAACAGCGGCACGGCGAGCGCGCTCAAGACCGCCGGCAAGGCGCGCATGGCCAGGCGCTCCTCGCCGAACAGCGCGGCCCAGGCCTTCACCGTGACGAAGAACATCGGCGGGTGGATGTCGGTATCTCGATCCAGCGCAAACAGCGTCGCAAGGCTCTGTCGGGCGTAGTTGATCGAGTGATACTCGTCGATATGCAGTTCGGGATTGCCGATCATGACGAGCCGCACGATCAGGGCGACCGCGAAGAGCGCGACGCAGATCAGGATGTCGCGCATGACACCCGACGACGTCTCCCGCGGCGCATCCGATGCGTCGCTGCTTGGCACCCCGCCGATCTCAGTCGATGACGACATCCGCAACCCCCCGATCCGCAGCGCGCCTCTGTCGCCCGACTACGGCCCGATGGTGGCCAAATCAAGCTAAGGCGCCGGTCGCTCGTCGGTCGCCGCCGATGGCGCGAGGCCTGTTGCCGATGTGCCGAGCACCGAACGCGCCGCCTCGCCGACGATCCGGCCGAACGCCTCGAACCGCTCGGCCACGGGAGAGGTGGCTCGCCAAACGAGGCCCAGAACCCGAGACGGGCCGTTTCGGCCGAACTCCAGGCATTCCAGCGTGTCGCTTCGCACTTCGACCCGGGCGGCCATGGCAGGGATCAACGTGACGCCCATACCGGCCTCGGCCATCTGCGCGAGCGTGGAGAGCGAACTGACGCTGAGCGTGTCGCCGCCCGTCGCCGCGCCGGCGGTGGTGCAGAACGACAGCGCCTGGTCGCGCAGGCAATGCCCCTCCTCCAACAGCAGCAGGCGCTGATCCGACAGCATGGCGGGATCGGCCTTGGCGGGCGCCTCACGCTGCTGCAATGGCGGCCCATCGCCCCGCCGCCGCAGCAGCAGGAACGGCTCGCCGATCAACGGCATGGACACCAGCCCGTCGCGGATCGCCGGCAGCGCGACCAGCGCGGCATCGAGCTCGGCCCGGCCGACATCGTCGAGCAGCGTCTCGGTCTGGCTCTCGCGCACGCTGAGCTCAAGATCCGGCGCGGCCTCGACCAGGCGGCCGAGCAGCGTCGGCAGCAGATAGGGCGCGACGGTCGGGATCATGCCGAGGCTGAGCCGGCCCGCCAGACCGCCCTGCCCGCCCGCGGCATAGGCGCCGCCGACATCCTGCAGATCGGTGACGGCTTTCAGGATCGCGGTGGCTCGGCGCGCGACCTCGCGGCCGGCCTCGGTGATCTCGACCCGCCGGGCGCGGCGTTCGACCAGCGGCACGCCCACCGCCGCCTCCAATTCGCGGATCTGCATCGAGAGCGCCGGCTGGCTGATCGCGGCCGCCCGCGCGG
>JBCCSW010000442.1:0-2963 GCA_039199465.1 Pseudomonadota bacterium | reverse complement strand
GATGTGCCGATGGTGTTCATGGAGGATGTCGGCCGCCACAACGCGGTCGACAAGATCGCGGGCTGGATGCTGGCCGAGGGCGTCACGGGCGCGGATAAGCTGCTCTACACCACCGGCCGCCTGACCTCCGAGATGGTGATCAAGACCGCGCTGATGGGCATCCCCGCGCTCGCCTCGCGCTCGGGGTTCACGGCCTGGGGCGTCGATCTGGCGCGCCAGGTCGGCCTGACGCTGATCGGGCGGCTCCGTGGCGAGCGCTTCGTCTGCCTGTCGGGCGAAGACCGGCTGGTGTTCGATGCCGAGCGCCGGGGCGAGGAGGAAGATCCCAAGCATCGGCGCAAGAGCGCGCGCGGGTGAGCGCACCCGATACACCCGTCCGCCTGTCGCAGCGCATCGGTGCCTGGTCGCTGGAGGCGTTTCACAACGCCGCGCCGCTGCGCAGCGATGGCGGTATCGTAGTGCCGCGGACCAAGCGGCGTCGGAGGCTTGCCTGGTTCGCGACGCTGTTCATGCCGCCGGCGGCGGTGGCCTGGATTGTGGGTGATCTTCAGATGATCGTCGTCGCGGCGCTGGCAGCGATCTGGGGCATGTTTGTGCCTGTCGTGACCTGGATATTCAGGGTCATGGCGTGGTGCGAGGCGCCGCTGATCCGCAAGATGACGATGCAGATCGCGCTCTCTGCCGACGGCGTCGAAACGCGCTGCGCCGGTGCGGACACACGGCTGCCATGGTCCTCGGTCACTGCGGTGATCGTCGAGAAGAGCGAACTTCTGGTGGTGCACCCTCTGGGCGGCATTACGGTGCAGGGCGATGGCCTGCCCCAAGGCTTGACGCTGGCTGCGATAGCCGACCGTATCGAGCGGTGGCGCGCCGCCGCGGCCGGTGCTGGCGCCGCCAGCGGCGATGGGCGTGCCTGACGGGGCGGGATCGATCGTGGCACGAGACCTGACAGCCGAACACGAGGCACTCGCCGCCGCGCGGGCGCTGATTTCCGCGCGCGCCAAGGAAGGGCGCCACCACGTGGCGGCCACGCTGATCACCACCTCGGGCCGCGCCTATACGGCCGTGAACACCGACTGCGTCCTGGGGCGTGCCGCCATCTGCGCCGAGGGGATCGCCGTCGGCATGGCCTGCGCGGCCGAGCCCGATGCCGAGATCGCCTTCGCCGTCGCCGTCAATCGCCGGCTGGAGGTGATCCCGCCCTGCGGCATCTGCCGGGAACTGCTGCTCGACTACGGCCCCGATGCCCATATCGCGGTCCCGCCCGCCGGCGACGGCCCGGGGGCGGGGCAGGACAGCGCGCAGGAATTCCTGACCGTGCCCCTCGCCGAGTTGATGCCGAACGCCTACAAGGCGGGTCGGCGGGGCGTGTGAGCGCATCGGGCACACGGCCAACCTCGTCGCCCTATGGCAGCCGGAGCGGGGCCGCAGAATGCCGTGGACAGGAACGTGATGCAGGAACGCGAGATGCGCATTGCGGGCGTGATCCTTGCAGGTGGCCTGGCGCGGCGCATGGGCGGCGGCGACAAGACGCTGCTCAGCCTCGACGGTCGCCCGATCCTCGCCCATGTCGCCGAGCGCCTCGCGCCGCAGGTCGAGGCGATGGTGATCAACGCCAATGGCGACCCGGCGCGCTTCGCCGATTACGGGCTGCCGGTCGTCGCCGATACGGTCGAGGGGTTCGCGGGGCCCTTGGCGGGCATCCTGGCCGCGATGCGCTGGGCAGCGCCGCAGGGCTTCAGCCATGTCGCCTCGGCCGCGGGCGATACGCCGTTCTTCCCGGGCGATATCGTGGCCCGCCTCGTCGCTGAATGCGGACCCGACCGGCCCATCGCGATCGCCGCGACCGAGGATCCGGTGCGTGGCCTCAGCGAACATCCGACCTTCGGGCTGTGGCCCGTGGCCCTGGCCGACGATCTCGAAGCGGCGCTTCGAGCCGATATGCGCAAGGTGATCGTCTGGGCCAGCCGCCACGGGATCGCCCGCGCGCTGGTCGCCGATGCCGGCGCCTATCCGTTCTTCAACGTCAACACGCCCGAGGACCTGGCCGAGGCCGAACGCCTGGTCAGGGCCGAGCGAAGCAGCGCCGAGCAGGCCGTCGGCGGGGCGGAGGGCGTGCGATGATCGTCTACGGCGTCGTGGGCTGGAAAAACGCAGGCAAGACGACGCTGGTCGAGCGGCTGGTAGCGGAGATCACGGCGCGCGGCTATGCCGTCTCGACCGTCAAGCACACCCATCACGGCGTCGATGTCGACCGCCCGGGCAAGGATAGTCATCGCCACCGGATGGCCGGAGCGCGTCAGGTCATCCTCGCCTCCGAGGCCCGCTGGGCGCTCATGACGGAGCTGCGCGGTGCCCCCGAGGTGGCGCTGGCCGATCTGCTGGCGCGCCTCGACCCGGTCGATCTGGTGATCGTCGAGGGCTACAAGCGCGACGGGCACCCCAAGATCGAGGCCTGGCGAGCTGAGACCGGCCAGCCGTTGATCGCGCTCGACGATCCGACGGTGCGGGCGGTCGCCTCCAACGACGTGCCGCCGCCGATGCCCCCGCTTGGACTGGCTGCGGGGGGCGCGCGCCCGGTGATCGGGCTCGACGACGTCACGGCGATCGCGGATTTCATCCTCGCCGATTGCCACCTGCCCCTCCGCCGGGTCGCGGCACGCACCGAGGGGGCTGCGGGGTGAGCGGCACGACCGGCGGCGGCGCGTCGGAGACGGCGCGCAAGCGCGCCGATGCGCCCTTGCGCGACGACTGTTTCGCCCAGGCGCCGTCGCTGCCGCCAGGGGTCGACTGGACGCCGGTTGACGAGGCCCTGGCCGGGCTGCGGGCCACGGTCGAGCCGGTGACGGCGGTCGAGACCGTGGCGATCTGCTTGAAACATATGTATATACAAATTTGAGTACCAAAATACAGGACAGCAGAAGTGTCCAATATCAGAGATCATTTGTCAGAGTTTGGCTCCG
>JBCCSW010000441.1:0-2989 GCA_039199465.1 Pseudomonadota bacterium | reverse complement strand
CCGCCGGCGGCTCGGCAAGTGATCCGGGCTCGCTCAAGACGCCGCCTCGCCGCGGGGGCGAGGCGGCCTGGGTGCGAGGATTGGCATTTCTTGCCGCTTCTCGGGATTTTTGGCAGGAAACCGCACCGCGACAGGGCTCGGACGCAGGAAAGGAACGCGCATGCCCGAGGAGTTCTACCGCATCAAGCGTCTGCCGCCCTACGTCTTCGCCGAGGTCAACCGCCTGAAGGCCGCCTTCCGTGCCGAAGGGCGCGACATCATCGATTTCGGGATGGGTAATCCCGATCAGAACACGCCCGAGCATATCGTCGAAAAGCTCGTCGAGACCGTGCGCCGGCCGCGCACCCATCGCTACAGCGCCTCGCGCGGCATCACCGGCCTGCGCCGGGCGCAGGCGGCCTATTACAAGCGCCGTTTCGACGTCGACCTCGATCCCGACCGCGAGGTGATAGCGACGCTCGGCTCGAAGGAGGGCCTCGCCAATCTCGCGATGGCGATCACCGCGCCCGGCGATGTCATCCTCAGCCCGAACCCGAGCTATCCGATCCATCCCTACGGCTTCATCATCGCGGGCGGCGCGCTCAGGCATATCCCGGCGCTGGTGGACGGGCGCTTCGATCCCGACGGCTATCTGGATGCGCTGGACCGCGCGATCCACCACAGCGTGCCGGCGCCGGTCGCGATCATCGTCAACTTCCCGTCCAACCCGACGGCGCAGGTCACCGACCGCGATTTCTATCGCCGCCTGGTCGCGCTGGCGCGCAAGCACGGCATCTGGGTGCTGTCCGACCTCGCCTATGCCGAGATCTATTTTGACGATACGCCGCCACCCTCGATCCTCGAGGTCGATGGGGCGCGCGACTGCGCGGTGGAGTTCACCTCGCTCTCGAAGACCTATTCGATGCCCGGCTGGCGCATGGGCTTCGCGGTCGGCAACGCGCGCCTGGTCGAGGCGCTGGCCCGGATCAAGAGCTATCTGGACTATGGCGCCTTCACACCGGTTCAGGTGGCCGCGGCGCATGCCCTGAACGGGCCTCAGGACTGCATCGGCGAGATCCGCGATCTCTATCGCGGCCGGCGCGATGCGCTGGTCGAGAGCTTCGCGCGCGCCGGCTGGGACGTGCCCATTCCGCCCGCGACGATGTTCGCCTGGGCGCCGGTGCCCAAGCCCTTCGCGCATCTGGGCTCAATGGCGTTCTCGAAGATCCTGTTGGCCGAGGCCGGCGTTGCCGTCAGCCCCGGCGTGGGCTTCGGCGAGCATGGCGAGGACTACGTGCGCCTTGGCCTCGTCGAGAACGAGCAGCGCATCCGCCAGGCGGCGCGTGGCGTGAAGGCGCTGCTGGCCGAGCCTGCCGCCGCCGTCGCCCGCCACGCTGGTGAACGCGAGGCCGCCGAATGAGCGACACCCCAAGCGGTACCGAGTTCGGTACCAAAGGGTGTCACGGGGACGGCGACTGGGATTTCGCGACGCAGCAGGCCGACACCGCCTGGGTCTGCATGGATCTGATCGCGAAGACCGCGCTCTCGGGCGGCGAGACGATCACGCTGGATCTGCAGTTCGTCCCAGGCGGCGGCGATGCCGACCGCGCTGGCTTCGTCGCCGCGATGCAGGCGGCCGGCTACAGCGGCAATGCGTGGTCCGACCCGAAAAGCGGCGTCGAGACGATCGAGGCGGTGGTGCCAGGCATCGCCTTCACGTTCGAGGCGATCTGGCAGCAGGAGGAGCGGCTGACGCGCATCGCGCTCCTCTTTGGCTATCGCCCGGATGGGTGGGGCTTTCACCCGCCTGACGACGCCTGACCGCCTCTGGTTGAGCTAATTCACGTCTGACGTGCTCCGCGGCACAGGGCATGCCGCCCAATCACGCGATGGTGATCCCGCACCCGCCCGATATCGGGCGGCAGGATTGGGAGCAAGACCATGAACTACGTCGGCATCAGGCGCGGGCAGCACATGCCCATCACCGGCATCGCCCAGAAGCTCTTGAACCGCCACGGCGCGGGGCTCACCGTCGACGGCGCCTTCGGCAGGAAAACCTGGCATGCTGTTCGTGATTTCCAGCGCCTGCACGGTATCGGCGTCGACGGGGTCATCGGCAGGAACACCTGGCCCCGCCTGGTGGATGGCCTGCCCATAGCCGTCGGCGATGCCGTCGACGATTGGGAAAAGGGGACGCCCGGCAATGACGGCTTCGAGACGCCGCACCTGAACGCGATAGGGGCCGATTTCTATCGCAGTCCGAAAGTGAGCGGGAAGGCCGCGATCGCCGTGGACGGCATGCTGCAGCACTATCGCGGATGCAATCTCAGCCTGCTGAGACTGCACGGTCACGGCAGCCCCGGTGTGGTCACCGTCGTCGGTGGTCTGCAAGGCAACCATTGGTTTTCGAAGCTCAACCCATGGCTCCTCGATTGCCCGGTGGCCGAGCAGGAGCTCGCCCGGTTCTCCGAGATCATGGGGCCGATGGGGTCGATCTCGCTGAACGGCTGCCGCACGGGTAAGGGCGTGCACGGCTCGCAACTGTTGGAGATGATGGCAAGGATGACGGGGTTCCCTGTCGTTGCCGCGCTGCAGACCCAGCTGGCGGGGCCCAAGTCGACCTTTTTCATGGAGGGGCCGGTGAAGGTGCGCTTCCCCGATCCAAGGATGACGCTGCGCGACTGGTGCGACGCGCTGCCCGACTTTCCACAGAAGATCCAGAGCGGCACCGGGGCGATCCCCCCGCTGCAGCGCATGCACGAGTCTCGGCCGGCCTTCTAGCGCGAGCCCGTGGGGCGCCTCGTCGGGGCGGGACGCTCAAGGCCGCTCGGGCGGCTCGGTCATGGACTGCTTCGGCCGGGCGGGATAAGGCGCGCGGGCTGTCCCGCCTGCATATCCCGACCCTACGGAGCGCCGCCCATGACCACTCCATACCGCCTCGGCATCGCCGGCCTCGGCACTGTTGGCAGCGGCGTCTTGCAGAAGCGATCCAACCGATCTCGTTGTCCTG
>JBCCSW010000440.1:0-2993 GCA_039199465.1 Pseudomonadota bacterium | reverse complement strand
GCCGATAGCCGACGGCCTCGGCAATATGGACGCGGCCGACGCCGACGGCGCCCTCCAGATCGGCGATGGTGCGGGCGAGGCGAAGGACGCGGGTATAGCCTCGGGCCGAGAGGCGCAGCTTTTCGGCCGCGCGGCCCAGCAGGTCGCGACCGGGCGCGTCGGGCGTGACAGCGCGGCCCAGCGCCTCGCCATCCAGCGTACTGTTGGTCGCGCCGTCGCCGCCCCGCTCGGCCTGTGCCGCGCGCGCGCAGGCAACGCGGGCGGCAACGCGCTCGGTCGTCTCGGCATGGTCCGGCAACGACAGCGTCTCGGCCCCGACCGAGGGCACCTCGATCCGAATGTCGAAACGGTCGATCAGCGGCCCGGAGAGACGGCTCTGATAGCTCTGCCCGCAGCGCGGTGCGCGACCGCAGGCGCGCGAAGCGTCGGCGAGATAGCCGCAGCGACAGGGGTTCATCGCGCCGACCAGCAGAAACCGGGCCGGGAAGGTCGCATGACGCTCGGCACGGGAGACGGTGATACGCCCGGTCTCCAGCGGTTGGCGGAGCGACTCCAGCACGTTGCGCGAGAACTCCGGCAGCTCGTCGAGGAACAGCACGCCACGATGGGCGAGGCTGATCTCGCCGGGGCGCGCAAGGCGCCCGCCACCGGTCATCGCCGCCTCGCTCGCCGAGTGGTGCGGTTCGCGAAACGGACGTTCGCGGAACAGCGTGCCGTCGCCCGGGTCGCTTGCCAGGGAGTAGATGGTGGATACCTCCAGCGCCTCGGACGGGGTCAGGGGCGGCATCACGCCGGTCATGCGCGAGGCGAGCATCGACTTGCCGGCACCGGGCGGGCCGACCATCAGCAGGTTGTGCCCACCGGCTGCGGCAACCTCCACCGCCCGCCGGGCGCTCTCCTGCCCCTTCACATCGACCAGATCGCCGACCGAGCGGCGCGCCGCCACCGGCCCCGGCTCGGGCGGCGGCAGGCAGCTCTCGCCGCGCAGATGGTTGACGAGGGCAAGCAGCGAGCCCGGCGCAATGACGTCGCAGGCACCGACCCAGGCCGCCTCGGCCCCCGACGCCGCGGGACAGCAGAGCGCCTTGTCCGACGCGGCCGCCAGCAGCGCGGCGGGCAGCGCGCCCTGCACCGGGCGCACTTCGCCATCGAGCGACAGCTCGCCCAGCGCGACCATGCGGTCGACCTCCTCGGCCGGCAGGGCATCGCAGGCCGCAAGCAGCGCCAAGGCGATGGCGAGGTCGAAATGAGAGCCCGTCTTCGGTAGATCGGCGGGCGAGAGGTTCACGATTATCCGCCCGGCCGGCAGCGCCAAGCCCATCGAGATCAACGCCGCACGCACCCGCTCGCGGCTCTCGCTAACGGCCTTGTCGGGCAAGCCGACGACGGCAAAGGCGGGAAGGCCCGGCGAGATCGCGCACTGCACCTCGACCGGGCGAGCCTCGACGCCGAGGAACGCAACGGTGTGAGCACGGCTGATCACGGGCATCGGTCCATGCTAGGCATGCCGACAGTTGGCCGCTGCGCCGTTAACGCTGCATGAAGGATAACGGAGGCTTAGGGATGCGTCTCATCATGCCACTCGCAGCGCTTCTGCTGGCGATATCGGCCCCTGCCAGCGTCGCTGGCCCGGCCGACGTCGTCGCGGCCGAGGCACGCTTTGTCGGCGGCAGTTGGACCTTCAGCGCCACCGTCGCCCATGGCGATACCGGATGGGACCATTATGCGGATGCCTGGCGCGTCGTCGGCCTCGACGGCACGGTCTATGGCGTGCGCGAACTGTTGCACCCGCATGTGAACGAGCAGCCTTTCACGCGCTCGCTCTCGGGCGTCGCCATACCCGAGGGCGTGGAGGCCGTGCGCATCGAGGCGCGCGACAGCGTCCATGGCTGGGGCGGCGCGAGCGTGACCGTCACACTCAGCCGATGATGGTCGGGCGATCCGCCGGGATCGCCCGAAATGCGTTCAGTATTTCGGCTTGATCTCGGTGAATTTCTTGATCGACTGAGCACAGAGCGCGAGGTCATGCTCGGCGAACTCATCCTTCGAGATGAACTCGTTCCGGCTCATATGTTGCACATGGCCGTCATAATACTCCAAGCCTTGGGTGACGGTCTTGGTGAACAGGCCAAGCACCTTCTTCTCGACCTGGACGTTGTAGATCTTGTAGTCGCGGCTGGTGCGAACAGCGCCTCGCCCGACGTTCTTGGGATCGGGATAGGTCTGCGTGATCCGAGCAAACTCGATCCCGTCAAAGGTCTCCCAAGAAAAATAGACCGTTGGCATCTTATTCAATTTGCCGGTATACCCAATGATATTGTCAACTATGAAGAAGTCGTCCCGATAGCCCATCTCTGTCCCCCATCTTCTCGCCGAAGTTCCCCAAAATCGTCGAAAGAACTCACCGAACACGCCCCGCAATGGGCGGCGCGACGGTATGCCCTCGGCTCGACATGGCGAGGATGAGTGGGGCTATTTGATGGCGCGTTGCGGATGGGCCGCGGCGCGGCAGCCCATGCCGATGCGGGCTTACACCAGGCTTTCGTCCAGCGCCCTCAGAATGGCGTCGCCCATCCCGGCGGTCGACACCGGCGTGCCCTCCCCGCCCATCAGGTCGGCCGTGCGCACGCCCTCGCCAAGGACGGTGTCGACTGCTGCCTCGACCCGATCTGCTTCCTCGCCAAGCCCGAAGGAATAGCGCAGCGCCATGGCAAAGCTCAGCACGCAGGCGATCGGATTGGCCTTGCCCTGACCGGCGATGTCGGGCGCCGAGCCGTGCACCGGCTCGTACAACGCCTTCGGCCGACCATTGGCCGAAGGCGCGCCCAGCGAGGCCGAGGGCAACATGCCGAGCGACCCGGTCAGCATCGCCGCCGCATCCGACAGCATGTCGCCGAACAGATTGTCGGTGACGATAACGTCGAACTGCTTCGGCGCACGGACGAGCTGCATCGCCCCGGCATCGGCCAGCATATGGCTTAGCTCGACATCGG
>JBCCSW010000439.1:0-2999 GCA_039199465.1 Pseudomonadota bacterium | reverse complement strand
GAACACCTCGCGGATGGCGGCGACTTCCTTGGCGTCGCCGACCGGGGTCGAGGTGCCGTGGGTGTTGATATAGTCGATCCGCCGCTCTCCGATGGTCGACAGCGCCATGCGCATGCAGCGCACCGCCCCCTCGCCCGAGGGTGCGACCATATCGTGGCCGTCGGAATTGGCGCCATAGCCGGTCAGCTCGCCATAGATCCTGGCGCCCCGGGCCTTCGCCCGCTCCAGCGTCTCGAGCACCACGACGCCCGCGCCGCCGGCGATGACGAAGCCGTCACGGTCCTTGTCGTAGGCACGCGAGGCGTGTGCCGGGGTGTCGTTGTACTTGGAGGACATGGCGCCCATCGCGTCGAACAGGCAGGACAGCGTCCAGTCCAGCTCCTCCCCGCCGCCTGCGAAAATCACGTCCTGTTTGCCCCAGGCGATCTGCTCGTAGCCGTTGCCGATGCAATGCGCCGAGGTCGAGCAGGCCGAGGTGATCGAGTAGTTCAGACCCTTGATCTTGAACGGCGTCGCCAGCGTGGCCGAGTTCGTGGAGCTCATCGTGCGCGGCACCATGAACGGGCCCATCTTGCGCGGGCCCTTCTCCCTGGTGATCGAGGCCGCCTCGAACAGGTTCTTGGTCGACGGCCCGCCCGAACCCATGATGAGGCCTGTCATCTCGTGGCTGACCTCGTCCTCGCCCAGGCCGGCATCGGCGATTGCCTGGGTCATGGCGATATGGTTCCAGGCGGCACCCTCGCCCATGAAGCGGCGCACGCGCTTGTCGACATGGGCCTCGACATCGACATCGGGCTTGCCATGCACCTGGCAGCGGAAGCCCAGTTCGGCATAGTCGGGCGCATGCACGATGCCCGAGCGGCTCTCGCGCAGCGATGTGTCAACGCTGTCTGCATCGGCGCCGATCGAGGAGACGATCCCGATCCCGGTGATGACCACGCGGCGCATGGGGCAGCTCCCTCGTGACGTGTTGCGGCGACCGCCGCTCAGGCCGGCTGGGTCGCGTCGATGAACAAGCCGACGCGCATGTCCTCGGTTTGATAGATCACCTCGCCATCGGCCTCCATCGTGCCGTTCGCGATCCCCAGCTTCAGCTTGCGGTCGATCACCCGGGTCATGTTCACGGTATAGCGCACCAGACGGTTGGCCGGAGTCACCATGCCGGTGAACTTGACTTGGCCGACGCCCAGCGCGCGACCGCGGCCGGGCATGCCCTTCCAGCCGAGCCAGAAACCAGTCAACTGCCAGAGCGCGTCGAGGCCGAGGCAGCCGGGCATCACCGGGTCGCCGAGGAAGTGGCATTTGAAGAACCAGAGGTCCTTCTTGACGTCCAGCTCTGCCACGACCTGTCCCTTGCCGACGGAGCCGCCATCCTCGGTGATCGAGGTGATGCGGTCGACCATCAGCATCGGCGGCGCCGGCAGCTGCGCGTTGCCCGGGCCGAAAAGCTCACCCTCGGCACATCGCATCAGCGCGTCGTAATCATAGTGGCTGGCGCGCGCCGTCATGGGCGATCCTCGTGGGCTGGTTTGCGGGTGCCTAGCACCGCCGCCGCCAATGCCGCAAGGGCGGGCCGAATGACGGGGTGCGCGGTCCCGGCGTGGCCCCTGGGTGAGCGTTGCGTCGCCGAGCACCGCCCGAGCGACGGCGGTGGTGGCCAGGTGCCACATCCTGCGTCGAGCCTGTCAACGGCCGGCCTGGGCGGCTGCCCAGGCGCCCGTTCGGCGAGGTCGCGTTGTGCCGATCCGCGGTCGGACGTGCCGTCGAGGCGCACGCAACCCCTGCTCCCCACCCCTGCTCCCCGCCTCGCAGGCGCAGCGATCCCGTGGTTTTGCCGCAAGAAAGGCGAGAAAATCGCCGATGACCGGCGATTGTCGCATTGAGGGGGCTGTTTTTTGCGATCCGCCCGCCCTTTGTGTTACATCGCCTACACATGTAACAGAACGCCCGTGATGACGAAGATCGCTACACACGACGAAACGGTGGCACGGAACAGGGCCCGGGACTGGCTCTCCGGCTCCGGCCTGCGCCCGACCCGCCAGCGCGTCGCGCTTGCCGCGCTCTTGATGGGCGATGGCATGAACCGTCACGTCACGGCCGAGTGGCTGTACGAAGCGGCCGCCGGCGCGGGTGAGAAGGTGTCGCTCGCCACCGTCTATAATACGCTCCGCAGCTTCACTGACGCAGGGCTGATCGCCGAGATCACGGTCGATGGCAGCCGCAGCTATTTCGACACCAATATCAGCGACCACGCGCACTACTTCTGGGAAGATGAGGGACGCCTCAGCGATGCCCCAGCCAATGCGGTGCAGGTCGAATGCGTGGCGCCGGCACCCGACGGTGCCGCGATCACCAAGATCGACGTGGTGATCCGCCTGCGCCGCACCTGACGCCGCCCCTCCCTACGTCAGCGCCCGGCGTCGAGTGTCCGGCGCTCACCGATCCAGGAACCGACGCTCCAGACGGCGGCCCAGCCGACGCATGGCCCGCGTCTCGGTGGGGATCGCGGCGCGCGTCTCCGCCGGCAGGTCGCGGGCGGTTGCGATGATCGCGCCATGCGTGATGGCCTGCAGGCGCTCGGCCGCCTCGCGCAGCGTCTTCATCCGGCGCCCAGCCTCCTCGGGATCGAAGGGCTCGGCGATCAGGCTCTGGCGCGCGGCCCGCTGCGCCTCCCGCCAAGACCTGAAGGCGGCGGCAGCCTCCGCTGGGTTGGCGCGGATCTCGGCCCTCACCTCGCGCGCGATCTCGCGCGGCAGGCCACCCAGCATCAGGCTCGACGGTCCCCCCGACCGCCGGCCCGCCCAGACCCCCGCCACGAACAGATTGGCGAGGAGCGAGACGCCGAGCAGGGCGAGCGTCACATAGAACCAGCGGCGGCGGATCATGCGACGTTCCCAGAGCTGATGCCGAAGCCTGTCACGAACGCCGCCCTAGAACAGGTCGAGGCCCGAGGACGGACCGCCGAAGCCGCCCACTACCAAGCCCAGCGGACACGCTGG
>JBCCSW010000438.1:0-3019 GCA_039199465.1 Pseudomonadota bacterium | reverse complement strand
GCATCGAGAACGGCACGGCCATCTGGCTTTCCGGCGGTCGGCCGCCATGGATATGCCAGGCGGGATTGCCGAGCCGCTTGTCGAGCGGCTGCTCGGTATAGGCCCGCAGGTGCTGGTGATACTCATCGACCGTCTTCGGGATCACGTCCCAATGCAGCCGCTTCGCCGTTTTCGGCTTCTGGAACATGAACAGCGACAAGCTCTCGGGGTTGGCGTAGGCGAGCCATTCCTGGATCGCGAGGCCGTTTCCCTTTGACTTGGAGATCTTCTGACCCTCGGCATCGAGGAACAGTTCGTAGCTGAAGCCCTCGGGCGCGGGCCGACCAAGCGCGCGGCAGATCTTGGAGGACTGCGTGACGCTGTCGATCAGATCCTTCCCGGACATCTCGTAGTCGACGCCGAGCGCTGCCCAGCGCATCGCCCAGTCGGGCTTCCACTGCATCTTCACATGGCCGCCGGTGACGGGCAGCTCGATGCGCTCGCCATCGGGTTCTTGGTAGACGATCGTGCCCTTCGCGACGTTGCGCTCCAGCGTCGGGACCTGGAGGACATGGCCGGTCTTCGGGCTGACCGGCAGGAACGGGCTGTAGGTCGCGCGCCGCTCCTCGCCGAGGGTCGGGAGCATGATCGCCATGATCTTGTCGAAGCGCTCGAGGGCGACCAGCAGCATCTCGTCGAACCGGCCGGCGCGATAGTACTCGGTCGAGGAGGCAAAGTCATAGTCGAAGCCGAAATGGTCGAGGAAGCTCATCAGCCGGGCGTTGTTGTGCGCGCCGAAGCTGTCATGGGTGCCGAACGGATCGCGCACCGTCGTCAGCGGCAGGTTGAGATCCTCGGCCAGCGCCTCTCGGTTCGGCACGTTGCCGGGTACCTTGCGCAGGCCGTCCATGTCGTCGCTGAAGCAGATCAGCTTGGTCGGGATGTCGCTCATCGCCTCGAAAGCGCGGCGGACCATCGAGGTGCGCGCGACCTCGCCGAAGGTGCCGAGATGGGGCAGGCCCGAGGGGCCATAGCCGGTCTCGAACAGCACATAGCCTTTCGCGGGATCCTTGCCGCCGAGCCGCTTCAGCACCTTGCGCGCCTCTTCGAAGGGCCAGGCGCGGGCCTCGTGGGCCGCCTCTCTCAGCGCGGTGTCGGTCATCGTCACCCTCCCGGTCAGAACGACGGGGTGTTGGCGCCCGGCGGGGCTTTGGTCAATGGGTAGGGCGGCCGCGGTTGGCGGAGGAGGCGGGTCCAGAACCGGTGACAGCGCCCGGTCGGGCGTCCGTCCCGCCACGGTGCTTGCCGGGGCATGGACGGGTCTGTAGCGGTTTGGGCCAAGCCAGACGACGGAGGAAGTGATGGCAGCCGAACCCCTCAGCGCGCCGGATGCGCTGGTCGCCGTGATGATCGCGACGGCAGCGGCGGACGAGAGCATCTCGGATAGCGAGCTGACTTGGATCACCAATACCGTCGGCCACCTGCCGGTGTTCCGGGGCTATGATCACACGCGCATCAACGGGGTGTCGGAGCTGGTCGCCGACGATCTGGCGCGGGAAGACGGGCTGGACCTGCTGATCGGCCGGGTTGCCGATGCCCTGCCCGATCACCTGCGCGAAACGGCCTATGCGCTCGCCTGCGACGTCGCGGCGTCGGACGGTACGGTGGGCCTTAGCGAATTGAAGCTGCTGGAGATGCTGCGCCATGACTTGTCCGTCGGCCGCCTCGCCTCGGCCGCGATCGAGCGGGGCGCGCGGGCGCGGCACATGCCGTTGGCGCCCAGGGCCTAAAGGCCGCCTCGTTCGGCGTCAGACGGGGGCGGGGCCTATGCGCCTGGCGCGGCGCGCCGCCCTTAGGTCGCTTCCCCCATCGAGCGTGCCGAGCCCGCTATCAGCGCCCTGGCGACACGGGCGTCGCGGGCGCCACGGGCGCATCGGCCATCCGGACCCATTCGCCGATCAGCCGGCGCTCGAGGTTGCGGGCGCGCGCGGTCCAGGTCCGCGAGCCGCGACGGTCGGTCTCGCGCCTCGGCAGATCGTTCGAGAACACCGCAAAGGCGAGGCGGCGTCCGCCCGGCGTGTGGACATAGCCGGCAAGCCCGCGCACGAAGCTCATCGTGCCGGTCTTGGCCACGACGCGCAGATTGGCGTGATCGAGACCGTCGCCATCGAAGGCCACATGGTGCGGCTTCAGGAGCGCTGCGACGCCCGGCGCGCCGGGGCAGCGCGTCTTGAGCCAGACCACGGGCGCGGCGCAGGCATCGACCGGGTCTAGGCCCATCAGCAGGTCGACCATGCGATCCGGGCTAAGGCGCGAGGCGACGCTGAGGCCGGAATGGTTGGCGAGACGGAAGCCTGTCGAGCCGGCCAGGAAGCCGCCCTGCTGTGCCGCCCAGGCATTCATCCGCGTCGCCGACACCGCGAGGCCGGCGGGATCGGTGCGGCCACCACGGTCCAGCGTCATGGTGATGCCGCCGCCGGGGTTGCGGGCCACATTGCGTAGGCTACCGGGCGCCGTCACAGCAGCCAGGCCGCCCTTGGGTGCCGCGCCGGAGGCGGCCAGCCCCACCATCTCGGCCGTGATATTGGTCGAATGCCTCAGCATGCCGCGCAGCACGCGATCCAGCGGCCGGCTGAACCGGCGCGCCACGACGGCCGTGTTCGGCGCGAGCGCGCTGCCCGGCTCGACCCGCACGCCATCGCCGAGGCCCACTCCCTTGGTGGCGAGCATGTCGACCATGACGCCGCCGGCATAGCGTGCGGTATCGCGCACCGGCAGCCAGCGGCCGCCTGCGCGGCGCAGCACCCGCTCGTTGATCAGCCAGTCCTCCACCGCGTCCTGAGGCGTTGCGGACGCGGCGGCCGGCGTGGCGGGCCCCGCGACGATGCCGCGCGCGACTGCCTCGGCCCGCGGCGTCAGGCCGACCGGCAGGCCCCGCACGGGCGTCACGGTAACCGCCGTCGTGACCGGGCGATTGACCAGCGCCTGCGCCCGGACCGAGATCGGATTGCCGCCGCGCGGCCACTCGACCCGCACGCGG
>JBCCSW010000437.1:0-3024 GCA_039199465.1 Pseudomonadota bacterium | reverse complement strand
GCGCATTTTTTTGGAATCGCTTTCCATTACTTCCAGCGACGCGCCGACCGCCTCGGCCAGATCGGTCTTGTTGATGATCAGCAGGTCCGAGCGCGTGATACCCGGCCCGCCCTTGCGCGGGATCTTCTCGCCAGCCGCCACGTCGATGACGTAGAGCGTCACATCCGCCAGCTCCGGGCTGAAGGTCGCGGCGAGATTGTCGCCGCCGCTCTCGATCAGCACGATGTCGAGATCGGGATGCGCTGCCGTCAGATCGGCGACGGCGGCGAGGTTTATCGAGACATCCTCGCGGATAGCGGTGTGCGGGCAGCCACCGGTCTCGACGCCCCGGATACGGTCCAGCGGCAGGACCTGGGCGCGCATCAGGAACTCCGCATCCTCGGTCGTGAAGATGTCGTTGGTGATCGCCGCGATCGACCATCGGCGCTGCAGGACGCGGGCGAGTGCGGCGGTCAGCGTGGTCTTTCCGGCGCCGACGGGCCCGCCAATGCCGACGCGCAACGGGCCATGGGGCGAGCGGGCCGGCCGCGCGGCGGTGTCGGGGCCGGACTTGGGGGTCATGATCGTCATGATCGGAACAGCCTCACCTCGAGCGTTTCGTGTCGCATCGCCGCGATATCGCCCATCAGGCAGGCGCTTGTCTGCGCGGCAATGGGATCATCCTTCGCCGCCGCCTGCGCCGCAACGGCGTCGGCGGCCGTGCGCTGGATGACGGGCACCAGGGCGGCAAGCACGGTCTGCGCCTCGGTCTGGCCGAGCGGCAGCAGCCTGACGGCGGCCGAGACGAGATTGGCGATAGCCGCCTGCAGCGCCAGCGGTGCGACGATGGCGACGTCCAAGCCCATGCCCGCCGCCGCACGGCCGAGCGCCACGGGCAGGCAGGCGACGACACCCGGCCCGGCATCCCAGGCGGTCGCCGTCACTGCCGCGAAGGCGCGCCCCTGGTCCAGGCTTTCGGTTAGTCGCTCCTGCGAGGCGGCCAAGGCACGGGCGCGAAGATCGGGGGCCGGCGACGCGGTATCGGCCATCGCTTCGGCCAGAAGCACGGTGTCGGCCCGCCCGGCGCCATGCTGGATCACATCCGTCAACCAGGCCATCAGGCTCGCTGCATCGGTTACGCGGCCGGCGGCGATCGCCGTCTCCAACCCGTGGCTGTAGGCGAAGGCACCGGTCGGATACCCGGCCGACAGCCAGGCCAACAGCGGCGCCAGCTCAGCCGCGGCGGGCGGGGATACGGGCATTGGGGTCGTCATGGGCGTGGGCATGGGCGTGATGGCCATGCGTGCGGCCATGGCCATAGGCGCCGCCCTCCGGGCGGAACGGCTCGACCACCGCCGCTACCGTACCGCCCAGACGCCGGACCATGTCGGCCACGACGTGATCGCGCGCGATCAACAGCCGCCCGGGCTCGATCGCGGCGGGCAGGTGCCGGTTGCCGATATGCCAGGCAAGCCGGGCAAGGGCCTGAGGCGAGGCGGCGGTGATGGCGTAGAGCGGCTCGGCTGCGGCGCAGACGGCGATGCGTCGACCGTCCTCCAGCAGCAGAAATGCACCGTCGTCGAGTTCGCGCGCCTCGGCCAGGTCGAGCAGCACGGTCTCGCCACCATCGGTGGTGAGCACGCCACGGCGGCGATAGCGGCCCTCGCGGTCGAGGGTCACGCGGTCGGTTGCGGGCTCTGCCGCAGCGTCCGCTGCCGCCGGTGCAATATCGAGGGCGCGGATCATGCCGAGGCCCCGCCTGCCGACCCTTCGCTCTCACTCTCAGTCTCGCGCCACGCTGCGGGGCAGACGGGCGAGGAAGGCTCGACGCACGCGGCCAACGCCTTGAGCATGCTGCGCGACGAGATCGAGCGCTTCAAGCGCAGGGAGGAGGCGCCGACGCGGTCCGTCACGGCCGGTGGCCGGCGCATCGACCGCAGCGCCACGCACTGGGAGGTGGTTCTGGCCGAGCAGCCTTCGCGCATCGGCGGCACTGCCGCACTGCCGCGCCATGAGACGGAGAACGGCCGGTTCCGGACTGACCGGGCAACGCTGCACGCTTGTCTGTCGGCGGCGCGACCTGTGCGGACCGCTTCGGCGTCGGCGCCGCAGGCTGCGTCGCGGGTGTTACAGACCGTGGCCTCCACCTGCCTTGTCGACTGGGACGACATCGCCGCCCGAGCCTCAGAACAGGAAATAGCGCTGCGCCATCGGCAGCACCTCGGCCGGGGCGCAGGTCAGTACCTCGCCATCGGCGCGCACTTCATAGGTCTCGGGATCGACCTCGATGGCGGGCGTCGCATCGTTCATCACCATGTCCTTCTTGCCGATCCCGCGCGTCCCCTTCACCCCGACCACGTCCTTGGCCAGCCCCAGGTCGCGATGCACGCTCTCGGCGATGGAGGCTTCCGACACGAACAGCACCGCGCCGCGTTCCAGCGAGCGGCCAAAGGCGCCGAACATCGGACGCGAATAGACCGGCTGCGGCGTCGGGATCGAGGCGTTGGGATCGCCCATCTGCGCGCAGGCGATGGTGCCCCCGACCAGCACCATGTCGGGCTTCACGCCGAAAAAGGCCGGGTTCCAGAGGCAGAGATCGGCCCGCTTGCCGACTTCGATCGAGCCGATCTCCCCAGCGATGCCATGCGCGATGGCCGGGTTGATGGTGTATTTCGCGACATAGCGGCGAACGCGGAGATTGTCGTTGTCGCCGGTCTCGTCCGGCAGGCGGCCGCGCTGTTGCTTCATCTTATGCGCGGTCTGCCAGGTGCGGATGATCACCTCGCCGACGCGCCCCATCGCCTGGCTGTCGGACGCGATGATCGAGAAGGCGCCCATATCGTGGAGGATGTCCTCGGCGGCGATGGTCTCGCGGCGGATGCGGCTCTCGGCGAAGGCCACATCCTCGGGGATCGATTTGTCGAGGTGGTGGCAGACCATCAGCATGTCGAGGTGCTCATCCACCGTGTTGACAGTAAAGGGCCGGGTCGGGTTCGTCGATGAGGGCAGCACGTGTTCCAACCCGCAGACCTTGATGATGTCGGG
>JBCCSW010000436.1:0-3030 GCA_039199465.1 Pseudomonadota bacterium | reverse complement strand
GCCGAGGACGGCACCGTCCTGCATCCGCCGGTGTTGCCGGTGTTCTGGTCGTTCCGGGTGATGGTCGGCACCGGGCTCATGATGCTGGCGATCTCGTGGTTCGCCGCCTGGGAGCTTTGGCGCACGCGGAAGACGGGCGGCAAGCTCGGCAACTGGCCGCTGTTTGCCCTTGTGCTGATGACGCCGTCGGGCTGGGTCGCGACGCTCGCAGGCTGGTATGTGACCGAGATTGGCCGACAGCCCTGGCTCGTCTCGGGCGTGCTGACGACGGCGGATGCGGTCGGCCCGGTCTCGGGCATGGTGATCGCCGGCAGCCTGACCGCCTATCTCCTGGTCTATGCCGGCCTGCTGGCGGCCTATGTCGGCGCGGTCGTCTACCTCGCGAAGAAGGCCTCGGGCGACGATCCGGGCCCCGATCGCGAGCCGGTGGCCGATGAGCCGGTGACGGGACATCCCGCGGCGGCCTTCGTGCCGGCGGAGTGACGGCCAGGCGTTCGACCGATTGGCCCGGCGCAGAGGGTTGTGCCGGGCCTTTGACGTAACCTCCAACAGCGCCGGCAGTGCTGGGCGCGGAAGCCGAGGCGGCGATGCTCGACATGATCCCCAATCCCGAGGTCACGCTGCCGATGATCTTCGCCGGGCTCATGGGCCTGTCGATCCTGATCTACGTGGTGCTGGACGGCTATGATCTCGGCGTAGGCGCGCTGTTTGCCGTGGCACCCGAGGAGGACAAGGACCGTATGGTGGCCTCGATCGGCCCGTTCTGGGATGCGAACGAGACCTGGCTGGTGCTTGCCATCGGCATCCTGCTCGTCGCCTTCCCAGCGGCCCACGGTATCATCCTGACCGCGCTTTACGTGCCCGTCGCCGTCATGCTGATCGGGCTGATCCTGCGTGGCGTCGCCTTCGAGTTCCGCGCCAAGGCGCCCACCGTCACGAAGAAATGGTGGAACCTCGCCTTCCTAAGCGGCTCCACCATGACGGGGCTCAGCCAGGGCTACATGCTGGGGGCCTATATCACAGGGCTCGATACCGGCTGGCTCGCCATCGGCTTCAGCCTGCTGACGGCGGTCTGCCTGCTGCAGGCCTATGTGTTCATCGGCGCGTCCTGGCTGATCTACAAGACCGATGGCGACTTGCAGAAGCGCGCGGTGCGCTGGGCCCAGCAGGCACTGGGGACCGGCGCGCTCGGCATGGTCGCGGTCTCGCTGGTGACGCCGCTCGCCTCTGAGCGGATCTTCGACAAGTGGTTCTCCTTCCCGGAGATCGTGCTGCTGGCGCCGCTGCCGCTGATGACCGCCGGCATGTTCGCGGTAGTCTGGCTGCTGCTGCGCGAGCTGCCGCTGCCCGGTGACCGCTGGTGCTGGGGGCCCTTCGTGGGCGGTACGGCGATCTTCTCGCTGGGGTTCTTCGGGCTCGCCTACTCGTTCTATCCCTTTGTCGTCCCCGATCGTCTGACGATCTCCGAGAGTGCGAGCGCGCCCGAGAGCCTGATCATCATCCTGGCCGGCACGGTCTTCGTGCTGCCGACGATCATCGGCTACTCGATCTTCGCCTATCGGGTCTTCGGCGGTAAGGCGACGACGCTCAGTTACGACTGACCGCCGCCATCCTCGCGCCTTGCTTTGACGTCATGCGGCGACAGGTGGCGTAGGGCACCGAGGGACAGGGCGCGATGATCGAGGCACTTCGACCGCATATGCTGCAGGCGCTGCGCTTCGGGGCGGTCGGCGTGCTGAATACGCTCGCGGGCCTCGGCACGATCTACATCGCGATGCTGGCGGGTGTCGCCCCGGTGCCGGCGAACATGATCGGCTATGCGATCGGGCTCGCGGTCTCCTACACGCTGAACCGGCGCTACACCTTTCGTGGCGGGCGGGTCGAGGGGTCGGCGGTTCGGTTCCTGATCACCTTCGCGGTCGCCTATGCGGTCAACATGGCACTGCTTCTGGGCGCGATCGACGCGATGCGCGTCGATCCGTATCTCGCACAGCTCATCGCCTCGGTCGGCTACACGGTGACCTTCTTCCTGCTCTCGAAGTTCTACGTCTTTACCGGCGCGCGCTGAGACGGCTGGACCGGCCCCCTTAAACGTCGAGATTGGCCACCGAAAGCGCGTTTTCCTGGATGAAGGCCCGGCGGGGTTCGACCACGTCGCCCATCAGCTTGGCGAACAGCTCATCGGCCTCCGACATCTGCTCGATGCGGACTTGCAGCAGCGTGCGGGCGTCCGGGTCCAGCGTCGTCTCCCAGAGCTGATCGGCGTTCATCTCGCCGAGGCCCTTGTAGCGCTGGACGCTAAGGCCCTTCTCGCCCTCCGCCATCACGGTGTCGAGCAGTTCGGTCGCCGAGCGGATCGGCATCTCGGACGACTTGCGCAACATGCGCGCCGGTTCGGCGTAGGTCTCGGCCAGGCTCGGCGCCATTTCGGCCAGGCGCCGCGCCTCGGCCGCGCGCAGCGCGAAGGCATCGATGGTCCGCGTCTCGGCCACGCCGCGCAGCACGCGGGTCAGGCGGATGCCGCCATCGGCCGTCGGTAGGCCACTCCAGCCGCGCGCCGTCTCGGGGGCAAGGGTGTCGAGGCGGGCGGCGATAGCCTCGGCCTGCCCCTCGGTGATGCCTGGCGCCATCGCGCCCTCGATCGCCATCTGCTCCAGCACGAAGCGGGGATAATGCGTCGGGAAGGCGCGCAGCACCGCGGCGACTCGGCGCGCCTCTTCGACCAGGCGCACCAGATCGGCGCCAGCGATCTGCTCGCCCGAGGCAAGCTCCAGCGTCGCGCCCTCGATCCCTTCGCGGGTCAGGTAGTCCTCGCGCTCACGCTCGTTCTTGCAATAGACCGACTGCCCGCGCCGCGTGACCTTATAGAGCGGCGGCTGCGCGATATAGAGGTGCCCCGCCTCGATCAGCTCCGGCATCTGGCGATAGAAGAAGGTCAGCAGCAGCGTGCGGATATGCGCGCCGTCGACATCCGCGTCCGTCATGATGATGATCTTGTGGTAGCGCAGCTTCGACAGGTCGAAGTCGTCG
>JBCCSW010000435.1:0-3042 GCA_039199465.1 Pseudomonadota bacterium | reverse complement strand
TCGACCGTGGTCTGCAGCGTGAACTGCGCGATCATGAAGATCGACAGCACGAACATCAGGATCAGCAGCAGCGCGGTCATGACGTCGACGAAGCCCGGCCAGATCGAGGCTTCGAGACGGGCGCCGCTGCGTCGGGTGTAGGCCATGCAGGTCTACCCGCTGCCGGCCGATGTCCGCACGTCGATCAATTGGATCAGCGTGCGGAGTTCCTGACGCAACGCATTGGTGCTCTCGTGCCGCCCGACCGTCAGGTCGTCCGAGAGTTGCCTGAGCTGGCTCTCCATCGAGCGGAGCGCCTGCTTGGTCTCTGCGTCGAGCCCGCCCGAGCGCCGGCCTTCCATGGCGCGATCCAGCAGCTGCACCACGGCCTGCTGGCCCGAGGCGACCGAGGCCTGGGATGCATCGATCCGCTTCAGCACGTTAAGCGTGGCATAGTCGCGTGACGACTGGTTCTCGCGCGTCTCGCGCATCTCGCCGACCATCTGCGTGACGGCCGAGCGTTCGTGCTCGATCTGGTTGGCCATCTCGGCGACGACGTCGGCGGCCCGGGCGAGACGGCTTTCGGCCTCGATGCGCGCGACCTCGGCCTTGGTGGCGAATTCGGTCGTCTTCTCCAGACCCTCGTCCACCCGCTCCAGCAGCGCCACAAGCACGCCCTCGGGGCCCTCGCCCTCGTTCATGACGCCGAGGCGGGTGAAGGAGGAGATCCACTCCTCCAGCTCGCGATAGAAGCGGTTCTGGGAATGGCCGGCGAAGATATCGAGCAGGCCCACGACCAGCGAACCGGCGAGACCGAGCAGCGAGGAGGCGAAGGCCGTGCCCATGCCGCCGAACAACGCCACGATCCCGGCCAGGAAGGTCTGGAAGCGGTCGCCCTCGCCCGCCCCCTCTGCCGCGGCCGCGGTGTCGTCCTCGAAGAACTCCGCCAGCGTGCCTTCCAGCGCGGTGACGGTCAGCGACAGGCCATAGAAAGTGCCGAGCAGACCGATCAGGATCAGCACATAGATGATGTAGCGCGTGATATCGCGCGTCTCGTCCATGCGCTGCCCCACGCTGTCTAGCACGACGCGGGTCGAGGAGGCGGCGAGGCGCCGCGACATTCGACCCTCGCGCATCAGGGGCGCCATCGCGGCGAGCAGCGCAGGCGGCTTGTTGCCCTCCTCGAAATTGCGGTCCAGATCGCGCAGCCAGCGCACCGCGGCGTTCAGCCTGAACACCTGCAGGAAGGTCGCCAGCGTGCCGCAGGCAAACACGAAGACGATGACGCCGTTCAGATAGGGATTGGCCTCGAAGATCGGCTGGATCTGCGGAAACAGCACAGTCACGGCCGTGAACACGACCACAAGCACCGTGATCATCGGCAAAATCTGCCGCGTCGGCGGCGAGAACTCGATCTCGAGTGCCTCCTTTCGGCGCATCGTGCTTTGGTCCCCTCGGCGCCGCTATCTCGGCGTTCTGGTCGCGAGCTTAGTCGCTTGCACGTTAGTTACCAGTGCTTTCCCCTTGGGTAACACCGCTTTTCGGCGCCCTGCGGCATGACTGCCCGGCCGGCCCGCGGGACGCTGAGCGGGATCATGCTCAGTCCTCATGCGGCGACGATGTTCTTAAGGCTCGAGAACACCTCGGCATTGGCGGCGATGACGCTGCCGGTCTGCAGCGGATCGCCCGTGCCGATGGGCTCGACCAGGCCGCCGGCCTCGCGCACCAGCAGCAGACCGGCGGCGAGGTCCCAGGGCGAGAGCTCGCGCTCCCAATAGCCGTCGTAGCGCCCCGCCGCGACATAGGCGAGATCGAGCGCGGCCGAGCCCAGACGCCGGACGCCGGCGCTGGCGGGCAACAGGCGCGAGAGGTCGCCGATCATCTGCGGCAGCGTCCGCTTGGCGCCAAACGGCAGGCCGGTGGCGAACAGGCAGTCGGCGACCTCGCGCCGGCTAGAGACGCGGGCGCGGCGGTCGTTGACCCAGCAACCGGCGCCGGTCTCAGCCACGAACATCTCGTCCTTGACCGGATCATAGACGACGGCCGAGACGATGGCGCCCTTATGCTCCAGCGCGATCGAGACCGACCAGTGCGGCAGGCCATGCAGGAAGTTGGTCGTGCCGTCGAGCGGGTCGACGATCCAGCGGCGGGTGTCGTCCTTTCCCTTTTCCGCGCCGCTCTCCTCGCCCAGCCAGCCATAGGCGGGCCGCGCCTCTCTCAGCGTCTCGCGGATCAGCTCCTCGGCGCGACGGTCGGCGTTCGAGACGAAATCGCCGGCGCCCTTCCGGCTGACCTGCAGGTTCTCGACCTCGCCGAAATCGCGCACCAGCGCACGACCGGCGCGGCGCGCGGCCTTGATCATCACGTTGAGGTTTGGAGAGGCGGTGGCCATCGACGATCCCGTGCCCGAATGGTGCCCGACTGCTGCCCGAGTGCTGCCCGACTGCTGACTGGCGATCGGCCGACGGACGCTCGGCCGGGCATCGGCGCTACATCGCGGTGCTCGCCCAGGCGCCCTCAGGCGCGCTCGACATATTCCATCGTCTCGGTATTGACGACGATCTGCTCATCCTGGCCGACGAAGGGCGGAACCATCACCCGAACACCGTTGTCGAGCACGGCCGGCTTGTAGCTGTTCGCCGCGGTCTGGCCCTTCACCACCGGCTCGGTCTCGGCGATCGTGCAGGTGACCTTCTCGGGCAGCGTCGCGTTCAGCGCCTCGGTCTCGTAGTACTCGATCGTGACGGTCATGCCGTCCTGCAGGAAGGGCCGGCGGTCGCCCAATATCTCGGCCGAGAGCTCGATCTGTTCGAAGGTCTGCTGATCCATGAACACCAGCATGCCGTCGGTCTCGTAGAGAAACTGCTGGTCCTTATGCTCCAGACGCACGCGCTCAACCTTGTCGGCCGAGCGGAAGCGCTCGTTCAGCTTCGAGCCGTTGCGCAGGTTCTTGAGCTCGACCTGGGCGAAGGCGCCGCCCTTTCCGGGCTTTACGTGCTGGAGCATAACGGCGGTCTGTGGGTCGCGGTGAAGACCGACCACGTAAAGCCCGGAAAGGGCGGC
>JBCCSW010000434.1:0-3054 GCA_039199465.1 Pseudomonadota bacterium | reverse complement strand
GCACGTCGCCGCTGTCGAAGGGTTGCGACTTGATGACGTCCAGATCCTGCGACACGGGGCCAAAGGCAAAGAAGCTGGCGCCGTCGGTGTCGGTCGACTGGTACTCGGTGCCGACCAGCAGCGTGTGCTCCCAGAAATCCGTAGGCCTGCTCTCCCACACTACCTCGCCGCCCACATCGAAGGCGTTCAACTGGAGGAGCTGCGTATTGTCCGTGCGCACGATGTCGCCCGGTGCCCCGAACCCGAAGAGGTTCACACCCGACAGCGTCGTATTCTGTATCCCGTCCGCGTTCTGATAACCGCTGCGGAACCGCGCCGTGATGCCGTGGCCGAAGTCATGCTCAGCCAGGATATCGAGGCTGTAGGCCTCGAGCTCGGTGTTGGGCTGGTCGAAGGCCGCGACCGCATCGGTGGCGTTGAAGCCGGGTGCAGGCACCTCCTCGCCGAGCGTCGGCAGGCCATTGTAGAAGTTGAAGACCGAGCGCTGATAGCGCCCCCGCAGTGTCACGGCGGTCGTACCGTCGTCCCATCTCAGCGTGGGAAACACGCCGAGGCTCTCGTCATCCGCCTGGTCGACGAAGTCGTTCGAGGTCCGGTAGTCGCCGGTCACGCGGAAGGCTAGGGCGCCATCCTCGGTCAATGGCTGGTTGACGTCGAAACTCGCGTTGTAGAAG
This sequence comes from Pseudomonadota bacterium, assembly GCA_039199465.1. Lineage (GTDB taxonomy): Bacteria > Pseudomonadota > Alphaproteobacteria > Rhodobacterales > Rhodobacteraceae > Thermohalobaculum. The sequence continues at coordinate 2,380 of JBCCSW010000434.1, read as the reverse complement.
TCGAAGCTGCCGGCCCCCGCCTCGATACTGTAGAGCGGCGTGCGCTCGGGCGTTTTCTCGACGATGTTGACGACGCCCGAGATCGGGGCGCCGTTGGCGGCGGTGAAGAGACCCGAGTTGACGCCCTTGATGACCTCAACCCGCTCAATATTGACCGTGCTCTCAAGGTCGAGGCCCTGGTCGAAGAAGGCTACCCTGCCGTTGACATAGGCCTCGGTGAATTGACCGCGGATCAGGAAGTTGCCGTCGAGCTGCTGGGTGCGCTCTCGCCTCTCGACGCCCTGGACGCCCGAGACGTTGCGGATCACGTCGCTGACCGTATCGGCCTGCTGATCCTCGATCACCTGGCGGGGAATGACCTGGATCGACTGTGGGATCCGTTCGATCGGGGTACGGGTCCGCGTCGCGCTGTCGGCGGTCGTGGCGCGCCAGCCGTCGACCGGTCCGGCGGCGGTGCCAGTCCCCTCCCCGGTGACCACGATCTCATCGAGCGTCAGGGGGTCAGCCTGGGCATGGGCGGCGGACGGTACAGCGGACTTGGCCGCAAGCGTGATGGCCACCGCACCGAGCGCGGCCTTGGTCCTGGTCGTCATGGGTCTCTCTCTTCCGTTCTGATCGCATGGCGGGTCAGAACGGAAGGGGCGGCCCTCGAAGTGGGGGGTGCGGGAGTGCTCGTATGACGAGGTCGGTATGCGGCTGCCACGCCAAGGGCGCCGTCGTAATGAGGGAGGCGGCGACGATGCCGGCGGCCTCCGGCCGGGGCACGACGAAGGCGCCGAACACGGCACAGGCCTCGCCGACGACTGGCGTGCTGCTTGGTGCTCTATCGTCCGGCTCCGGTGCCTCCGCCACACCGCCAAGCGCCATTTCGACATAGGTGATAACGCCGCCCGCGCAGATCGGGACCAGCACCGTGCCGGACTTGGCGCCAACGTCGGCTGCAGCGCTGGCGACGGCGAGCGTACCGAGCAGCGCTTTCGACAGAAGGCATAGGATCAAGACGGCCGCAGTACCGCGCGACCGAAGCCATCTCATCGATCCCGGCGTCGTCGACATCGTCACTATGGACGACGCTATCGACGCGATCGGCAAGTGTCGTTGTTCCAGACGGCGCGAGATAGAGCCGGTATTCGGCATCTAGATGCCATCCGGGCACTCAATGGCGACAGGCTCGTTACACAGCGGCGCACGTAAATGCCGGAGCGCGCCAAGTGTCATCGTCGGAGAACTTCATTGGTGGTGGAGAGCATGGGTGCTCTCGTAGCGATCTGCTCGGCGGCCCTGGGGCACGCGTGGCTCCCCGGCCGGAAACTGCTCCTCGCCAGTTGCAAGGTCGTCGATGCCGGGGCTTGCGCAAACGGCAACTCCCAGGCACCGCAAAGGCGCGAGATCACCGCACAGCGCATGACAGCGCCGCGGCTAGACCGCCGGCCGCGAGGGCGCTCGGCCCGTGGATCAGGGCGTGGTTCCGGGAATGTCGACGGCCCGTCGGCGCCAGCCTAAGAATTGCGCTTCATCCGCTCTCAAGGCTGACAGCACGATGTCGGTCGCCAGGGTTGCAGCGCGCTCCAGTTCTTCGGCAGAGATCATCTCCCGCCGATCACGCTCCGTCAGGACGAGGTTTGTCGCTGCACCTGCGTCCCCGAAACCCGCAACCAGGCGGAAGGCGGGAACGCCAGCCTCGGCGAAACAAGCATGATCGGAGTTCCGCTGAAACGGGCGGAAGAGATGCAGCGGCACGCCTGTGGTCTCGGCACTGTTCAGCAGAAGGGGCTCGATCTGCTGGAAACCGCTGGTCAGCGCGGTGAGCCGCGCGCCCCCGCCGACCGAATCCAGATTGACGGCAAGCGCGATCGCGTCCCGTTCCCGCGGCGAGAGCGCTGCAATATGCTCTCCCGATCCGGTCAGGGCCCATTCCTCGACGGTGAAGAAGGCCATGCGCAGGCCCCGGCGCCATGTCGACCGCGTCGGGCGCACCCGGCGCACGACCTCCAGGGCGACGGCAAGGCCGCTCGCATTGTCGATCGCACTCTCGGCGAGGTCGTGCCCGTCGAGATGCGCGCAGAGAACGATCTGTCCCGGCCCTGACCCGGCGATGTCGAACAGCAGGTTGCTCGACATCGCCGGCATCTCCTCGGTTGCGATTTCCAGCCTGGCGACGGGGTATCCATGCGCCGTCCGGGCCAAGGCCTTTGCCGTCTCAGGAGCGATGCCCGCGGCGGGGAGACCCGGCTGGCCGGGGCTTCGGGCCGACCCCGTGACCAGCGAGCCGGGCTCAGGCCCCGCGATCAGGAAGGCCGCCGCGCCGGCCTCACGCGCCGCATCGATCTTGAGGCGGCGGTGGATCGTGCCGGCGGCGAACATCATCTCGTGGCGCACG
>JBCCSW010000433.1:0-3058 GCA_039199465.1 Pseudomonadota bacterium | reverse complement strand
GGTCGCTGGCCCCGTGCCGCCGCCAATCATGGTGGTGACGCCCGATGCCAACGCCTCGTCGATCTGCTGCGGGCAAATGAAGTGGATGTGGCAGTCGATGACGCCGGCGGTCAGGATCTTGCCCTCGCCCGCGATCGCCTCGGTCGCGGGGCCTACGGGGATGGTGACATCGGGCTGGGTATCGGGGTTGCCGGCCTTGCCGATGGCGCTGATCCGGCCATCGCGCAGGCCCACATCGGCCTTGTAGATGCCGCTATGGTCGACGATCAGCGCATTGGTGATCACCGTGTCGGCCGTCCCCTCGGCCCGGGTCATCTGGCCCTGGCCCATGCCGTCGCGCAGCACCTTGCCGCCGCCGAACTTCACCTCCTCGCCATAGGGGCCGGTCAGGTCGCGCTCCACCTCGATGATCAGGTCGGTATCGGCCAGGCGCAGCCGGTCGCCGGTGGTCGGGCCGAACATGGCGGCATGGGTATGGCGCGAGATCCGTGTCGGCATGGTCGGCGTCCTTCGGCGGGGGGCGGCGTGAGGCGGCGGGTCAGTTGTTCTCGGCGAGCAGGGTCAGGTCGGCGGTGCGCTGTCGGGTCAGACGTTCCAGGCAGCTGCTCAGGATCAGCGGCTGGATCGAGCCGCCCTGATACTGCATCGCCTCCGCCTCGCAGGCGAGGTCGCGATACGCGATCCAGGCCCGCTGCGCCCGGCGCAGGGTGTCGGCGGCGATGTCCGAGACGGCGCGCTGGGCAGCCATCGCCGGCCCCCAGGCGGCGTTCAGCGCGCCATCGGCCACGCGGTAGGCGCGCGCGGCGCAGAAGTTCATGTCGAGTTGCGTCTGCGGTGCCGCGCAGTCGGGCGTCTGCGCGGCGGCAGGCTGTTCCATCGCGCTGGCCAGCAGGATCAGCACCGACGCGACTGCCCTGACACGCGCCACGCCAACGCTGCCGTCAGGCCGGAGCGACCGGGCGGGCGGGGCCCCGGCTGGCGCCGTTATGGTCATATCGCGATCCCGCCGCTGGGGTCGTGCCGGTTTCCGTCACGCAGGAACGGTCGGCGTGATCCGCGATCCCGACGGGGCCGGTCTGCTGCCATGCGTCGTGGATCTCGACGGCGGCCGAAGGGCTCACGTCGCATGAGGGCATATCGGCGGCGAGAGAGAGGGCGCCTGTCTCCCAGCTCAGCATAGGCGCAGCCTCGATACCGAAGCCGGGATAATGCAGCCGGCCGCCATCCTCGCCGACATCCCTGTCGGCGCCGATACCGCCTGCCCGGCCGGCATTCATCGCGGCAAGGGCCGTTGCGCCCATCGGTCCGGCCCGCCCGGTCCGGGCACCCAAGTCGTCGACGGTCACCTGCGCCTCGCGCCCCTGCCCGGCCCGCCGGGCGGTATCGAACACGCAAGACCGGCAGATCGGATCGCGAAGCGGGATGGTGTCGGCTGTGGCACCGGACAGACCTTTGGAGTGCCGATCGGGCACGATGATCCGGGCATCGACATCGTCGATCGCGCCCCGGCTCGCGGTATCTATCACGACGATGACCCCGCTCTTGGCCTCGGCGAACGCCACCGGAGCGACGGCCGCGGTCGCGATGATCGCCGCAGCCGGGGCGGCATAGAACAACTCGCGGCGCAGCAGCATCCTGGCTTTCACGGCCTCGGTCACGCAGGCATGGCACATGGGGGTCGTCCTCCTCGGCTTGGGCGGAGGGCGGCCTCAGAGCGGGCCGTCCACCTCGTTGTTGAAGCCGATGATCCGTCGACCCCCGACGACGGGCACCAGCTGCACGGTTCGGGTCTGACCCGGTTCGAAGCGCACCGCCGTCCCGGCAGCGATGTCGAGACGCATGCCCCTGGCGGCAGCACGGTCGAATGAGAGTGCCGGGTTGGTCTCGGCGAAATGGTAGTGGCTGCCGACCTGCACCGGCCGGTCGCCGGTATTGGCCACCTCCAGCACCACGGCCTCGCGTCCGGCGTTCAGTTCAATCTCGCCATCGGCGATGAACATCTCACCCGGGATCATGCGGCAGTCTCCGTCTTGGTGCGGCCGCCCGCGCAGGCACCGGCGGTGCCGATCAGGCCGTCGACGAGAGCCGCGACGTTGAAGACGGGCAGGGCACAGGGGGCGCACGGCGCGCCAATGCGCCGCCGCTTGCAATGGGCCCGCGTGGCGAGCGCTGCCGCGCGCATTGGCGCGGCCATGTCGGCCGTCGCGCTCATCGGATCGGCTCGTGCACGGTGACGAGCTTGGTGCCGTCGGGAAACGTCGCCTCGACCTGCACCTCGTGAATCATCTCGGCGATGCCGTCCATGCACTGGCCGCGGCTGACGACATGGGCGCCCGCTTCCATCAGATCGGCGACCGAGCGCCCGTCGCGCGCGCCCTCCACCACGAAGTCGGTGATCAGCGCGATCGCCTCGGGATGGTTGAGCTTGCATCCGCGCTGCAGTCTGCCGCGCGCGACCATGGCGGCCAGCGAGACGAGCAGCTTGTCCTTTTCGCGCGGTGTCAGATTCATCCGGTCTCCATCGGCCACGGGGCGCGGTGATCATTGCCACACGCAGCGCGCGTATTCTGTCGCATCAACATCCTATACGTGTCTTTCGTGGTGCAACATGTCTGAACGGGTGCCGCGTCGCAGATCGCAACTTTGACCGGGGTTTCGACCGGAGCGTCCCATAATGGGGCGCCTCGGTCACCGCTGCCGACGCGCTAGAAGCGCCAACCGCGGGGCGCGGGCACCAGATCGAGCGCGGCCACGGCGCGAGCCGTCACCTCGATCAGGCGCTGCCCGTCCACCGCCACGACGCGGCAGGCCAGCATGCCGTCCCAGGCGCTGGCGCCCGCTTCATAGCCGTGACCTGCCAGCGTCGTGTAGGTCGGCAGCGCCCGGCGCAGCGCGGCGAGGCGGTCGCCAACACCGGGGCCGAGCGCGATCAGCGCCAGGGCGGCGCGCCCACCCGCCATGATCGCAGGACGCTGGGCCAACTCGGCGATGGGGCCAGAGAGGACGAGTGCATCGGCCCATACCAGCCGGCCGGCGCGACGGATCTGCCAGCGATCGG
>JBCCSW010000432.1:0-3067 GCA_039199465.1 Pseudomonadota bacterium | reverse complement strand
CGCGGCCCCGGCGCAAGAGACGGTGTACGGCACGCCGCTGGAGGATCTCTGCAAGGAGGAGATCGCCAAATACACGCTGCACCCGCTCGACATGTGGGACCGGCTGGAGCGTTGGACGGCAGCCAACGAGATGGCGACGGGCCTGGACCAGTTCCTGCTGCGCCATCTCGGCTTCTTCAATGTCGAGCCGACGAGCCCCGGCTACATGGTGCGGCTGCGCCTGCCTGCCTGCCGGATGCGCGGCGACCAGATGCTGGCGCTCGCCGATATCGCCGAGACCTTTGCCGGCGGCTATGCCCATGTGACGACCCGCGGCAATATCCAGATGCGCGAGATCCAGCCGAAGAACGTGCTGAACGTGATCGCGGCCCTGAACGATGCCGGCCTGTCGTGCCAGGGCTCGGGTGCGGATTCGGCGCGGAACATGACTGCCTCTCCCACCGCCGGGTTTGACCGGGCCGAACTGATCGACCTCGCTCCCTATACCCGCCGGCTGTCCGATCTCGTGCTGAACACGCGGGCGCTGCGGGCCCTGCCACGCAAGTTCAACATCTCGTTCGACAATGGGGGCACGATCTCCTGCGTCGGCGACAGCAACGACATCTGCTTCCAGGCAATCCGCATCGGCGAGGGGTCCGGGTCGGTCGACCCAGGGATCGACCCTGGGGTCGACCCTGCGGTCGACCCTGGGATCTATTGCCGGATCTCGCTAGGCGGCATCAGCGGGCACCGCGATCTGACGCGCGAGACCGGCATGATCTGCACGCCCGAGCAGACGGTGATGGCCGGCGCCGCGATGCTTTACGTGTTCGTCGAGCATGCGGACCGGACCAACCGCAAGAAGGCGCGGCTGAAATACCTGCTCGACGCCAAGGGCATCGACTGGTTCATCGAGCGCACGCAGGAGAAACTGGACGCGCTGGAGGCGGGCTTCCGGCTCACCCCGCTCGGCATGGATCACGATCTGCCGCGCCCGCCCATCGACCGGCGCGGCCATATCGGCGTGCATCCGCAGCGACAGGACGGGCTGAACTATCTGGGCCTCGCGCTGGAGATGGGGCGCCTTTCGCCCGAGCAGATGCGCGTGATCGGCCGCAGCGCCCTGCAGGACGGGGCCAACGACCTGCGCCTGACCGTGTGGCAGAACGTGCTGATACCGCATGTGCCCGACGCCGCTGTGGCGAAGGTCACGGCCGAGCTGGACCATGTCGGCATCGGCGTCAGCGCCACGGCCTTCGCGGCCGGCGCCGTCGCCTGCACGGGCAAGGCGGGCTGCAAGCTGGCACTGGCCTTCACCAAGGAGAACGGCACCGCGCTGGTGCGCCACCTGGAGGAGCGCTTCACCCTCGACCAGCCGATCAACATCCACCTGACCGGCTGCCCGAATTCCTGCGCGCAGCATTACATCGGCGACATCGGGCTGGTCGGCGCGACGCTCCCCGACGGCGGCGAGGGCTATCATGTCGTCCTCGGCGGCGGCAGCGACCACGACAAGGGCGTGGCCCGGCCGCTCTGCGGACCTGTCCCGGCCGGGCGGATCAACGAGGTCGTGGAGGCGGTGCTCCGCAACTACCTGGCGCAGCGCTGCGGCGACGAGGGCTTTCTTGCCTTCGTCCGCCAGATCCCGGACGCCGATCTCGCCTCGCTGATCGCCCCCATCGACATCGCCGCCTGACCCGGAGACGCGCCGCCGTGACCGAGCACGACACCAGCCTCGCCGCGCGCGTCGCCGAGACGATCGCGACACCCACCGGCGATATGCCCGAGTTCATCCCTGCCGATGCGCCCTTCGACGCGGAGCAGCGCCTGTTCCTGAACGGGCTGTTCGCGGGCCTGCATGCGATCGCCTCGGCCGCCAAGGGCGCGGGCGCGTCGGAGGAGGCAGGCACGGCGCTCACCATCCTTTTCGGCTCGCAGTCGGGCACCGCCGAAGCGGTGTCGAAGGACCTGCGGAAGTTCGCGGCCACCCGGGGCTTCGATGGCACGATCGCCGAGCTGGACACCACGACGCCCGAGGCGTTGGCCGAGCATCGGCACGTGCTGATCGTCGCCGCGACCTTCGGCGAGGGCGAGCCTTCCGACAATGCGCGCAACTTCCACGAAGCATTGATGGCAGACGGCGCGCCCGCCCTGCCCGCGACGCTGCAGTTCAGCGTCTGCGGACTCGGCGACAGCAGCTATCCGCAATTCAACAAAGCAGCGCGCGACATCGACGAGCAGCTTGCGGCGTTGGGTGCGACCCGCGTGGCCCCGCTGGTGGCCTGCGACGTCGCCTATGACGACGACTACGCCGCCTGGCGCGAGGCGGTGTTCGCCTCAGACGCCTTCGCCATGGCCGCCGGTGCCGCCCAGGCCCCGGCCCCAGCCGAGACGGCGCCGGCCTTCGACAAGAACCACCCCTTCCTCGGCACCATCCTCGACGTGCGCTGCCTCAGCGGCGAGGGCTCGGCCAAGCGGGTGAACCATGTCGAGATCTCGCTCGCCGGCGGTGGCGTCGATCTCGACTACCAGGCCGGCGACGCCCTCGGGCTCTGGCCGATCAACGACGCGGCCGAGGTCCGGGCAATCCTGCAGGTCAGCGGTTTCGGCGGGCACGAGGCGATCGCGCTCAAGTCCGGACCGACGACGCTTCGCGCCGCGCTTCTGCAGGCGCTGGACCTGACGACAGTGACGCCCAAGACGGGCGAGGCCTGGGGCTGCACCCCTGCGGCCGACGCCCAGGCGATCGACCTGCTGCGTGCGGGTATCGACGGGCTGACGCCGCAGCGACTGGTCGACGGGCTGCGACCGCTGCAGCCGCGGCTCTACTCGATCTCATCCAGCCCGAAGAAGCACCCCGGCGAGGTGCATCTGACCGTGGGCGAGGTGCATTACGACCTCCACGGCACGCCGCGCAAGGGCGTCGCCTCGACCTTCCTCGGCCAGCGCGTGCAGCCCGGCGGGAATGTCGGCGTCTACATACAGCGCTGGCCGAGGAAGGTCGAGGCGACGCCCTTGCGCGGCGTGCCGTGGAGGTCGTAATGCACCTCGCCCACGGTCAGATGCACCTCGCCGGGGTGCTTCTTCG
>JBCCSW010000431.1:0-3087 GCA_039199465.1 Pseudomonadota bacterium | reverse complement strand
GTGCTGCGCCTCGTCGGCTGGTTCGACGACAAGTTCAACCGCGAGGTCACCGAAAACCTCCTGTTCGAGCGGGGTGACCAAGCGGCTGGCGAAGCTCGGCTATCCGGACGGCGCTTGCCTGAAGGCGGGGGCACGGAACATGCGGGTGCATCTCGACTACATGACCTTCCTGCTCGACCGTCATAACTGGCTGGCGGGCGGGCGAATGACCATCGCCGACATCACGGCGGCGGCGCATCTGTCCTGCCTCGACTACACCGGCGACGTGCCTTGGGACGACTACCCGATCGTGAAGAACTGGTACTCGGTACTGAAGTCGCGCCCGTCCTTCCGGGGGCTCCTGGCCGATCACCTGCCCGGTTTTCCGACGCCCCCGGCCCATTACGCCGATCTGGATTTTTAGGCCCATGACCGTGGGGTCGAGGCACCGCATCCCGATCCTGATGGCGGCGCTGATGCTAAGCGCTTGCGCAGCACGTCCGGATGGCGAGGTCGCGGCACTGTCGGCGGCGCCGCCCGAGGCGACCGAACCGCTGGTCTTGTTCACCGGCGGGGACGCGCTTGAGCTGGAGTGGCGCAAGGTTCGCGTCTGGCGCGATGCGTCCTTTGCCCTGGTGCCGGATGGCCAGCGCGTCGTGATCGGGGCGGAGGCGGAGGGATCCTCGGCGGCGCTGATCCGGCGCGTCGATTTCGATGTCGATGACTGTCCGATCGTGGAGTGGGAATGGCGCATCGACGCGTTGGCCGAACCCGCCGATCTGTCGAGCCGGCGTTCGGAAGACACGCCGGCTTCGATCCTGTTCGCCTTCGGCGATCCGGGCAGCCTGACCAATCCCGACGATGTGCCGACGCTGCGCTATGCCTGGGCGACCGATACCAACGCCGTCGGCAGCGTGATCGACAGCCCCTATTTCCCGGGCATCCTGCGCACGCTGGTGGTGCGCAGCGGGACCGGCGCGCTGGGCACCTGGGTGACCGAACGACGCAATCTGCGCGAGGACTATGCCCAGGTCTTCGGTGGGCGGCCGGCCGACGACGTGGAGATCATGGCGCTCTTCACCGACAGCGACCATGGCGAACAGCGCGCCGAGGCGCGCTATGCCTCGGCGCGCGCGCTCTGCGTTGATCTGCCCGACGGGCCGTCGATCTTCGACTGAGCCTTGCCGTCCCGATCCTGCGCGGGCGAGAAGATGCCATGACCGACGCGGCGAGATATGCCCCGATCACGGCGGCGCTGAAGGCCGAGGCGCATACCCTCGGTTTTGCGGACTGCCGCGTCGCCGACCCCGAGGGCGTGGTGGAGGCTGGCAGACGACTGCGCGCTTGGATCGCCGAGGGCCGCCACGGTGAGATGGCGTGGATGGCCGATCGGCTGGACTGGCGCGCCGATCCACGGACGCTGTGGCCCGCGGTCCAGAGCGTCGTGATGCTGGCCGACAGCTATACGCCCGACCACGATCCGCGGGCCGTGCTGAAACGGCGCGACCGGGCGGCGATCAGCGTCTATGCCGACGGGCGCGACTATCACGACGTGGTAAAGAAGCGGCTGAAGCGCCTTGGCCGCTGGCTGATCGACCGGGCCGCGTCAACGGGCCAGCAAGCCGAGATCAAGGTCTTCACCGACACCGCTCCGGTGATGGAAAAGCCGCTGGCGGCGGCCGCCGGCCTCGGCTGGCAGGGCAAGCACACGAATCTCGTGTCGCGGGACGGGGGCTCGTGGTTCTTCCTGGGCGCGATCTTCACGACGCTGTCGTTGCCTGCGGACCTGCCTGGGATGGATCGTTGCGGCACGTGCCGGCGCTGCCTCGACGTCTGCCCGACGGATGCGTTTCCGGCGCCCTACCAGCTCGATGCCCGGCGCTGCATTTCGTATCTGACGATCGAGCTCAAAGGGCCGATCCCGCGCGATCTGCGCGCACCGATCGGCAATCGCGTCTATGGATGCGACGACTGTCTGGCGGTCTGCCCGTGGAACCGTTTCGCGGCCGAGGCCAATGCCGCCTATGACGCAGCGCCTGGTGCGCGAAGCCCGGCGCTGGCCGATCTCGCCACCCTGGACGATGCCGCGTTTCGCGACCGCTTCCGGGGAACCCCGATCAAGCGCACGGGACGCGACCGCTTCATGCGCAACGTGGCGGTGGCCATCGGGAACTCGGCCGATGCGTCCATGGTGCCGGTGCTGCGTCGCCTGGCCGGCGACACCAGCGCGCTGGTCCGGGGCCACGCCGCCTGGGGGCTCGGCAGACTAATGGGTGCGGCGATCCGGCGGGATCCGGTGGCAAAGGCCGGCCTCGCCGACAGCGACGCTGCCGTCAGGGCGGAGTGGCAGGCCACGTTGAGCGAGGCGTCGGGCGACGGCGCGGGGAACACGACATGACGACACCCGGCACCATGCTGGCGCTTGGCCACGGCTATTCCTGCGATGCCCTGTCGCGGCGCCTCGTGCCGGCCGGCTGGCGGGTCATCGGCACGACGCGCAGCGCCGAGAAGGCGCAGGCGCTGACCGCGCTGGGTGTCGAGCCGGTGATCTGGGACGGCACCGACATGCCCCCGCTGCTCGCAGCGGCGCTGGCGGAGGCGACGCATATCGTTGCCTCGGCCGCACCGGGGCCCGACGGCGATCCCGCCATCGGCGCGCTTGGTGATGCAATCCTGGCGCGCGGCCCGGCGCTCGCCTGGGTCGGCTATCTCTCGACCGTCGGCGTCTATGGCGACCGTCAGGGCGGCTGGGTCGACGAGACCAGCGCCCTCAATCCGGCCACGTCCCGCGGCCAGGCGCGGGTGGATGCGGAACGCGCCTGGGCGGAGCTGGCCGCCCGCGGCGGCTTCCCGCTCGCGATCTTCCGCCTCGCCGGCATCTACGGCCCCGGTCGCGGGCCCTTCGCCAAGATCCGGCGCGGCACGGCACGGCGTATCGTCAAGCCCGGCCAGGTCTTCAGCCGCATCCATGTGGAGGATATCGCGACGGTACTCGAGGCCTCGATCGCGCGACCGCGGGCAGGTGCGATCTACAATGTCTGCGACAACGAACCGGCGCCGCCCGAGGTGGTGATCGAGCTCGACGCCCAGCAGCGTGGCGGCGTGCTC
>JBCCSW010000430.1:0-3091 GCA_039199465.1 Pseudomonadota bacterium | reverse complement strand
TCGGCGCCATCGCGATCCTGCGCGCCTTGGTCCAGGCCGAGCCGGAGAACCTAGAGACGAGCCGCGCGCTCGCCGTCTCACTGTCGGGTCTCGGCAGCGCCCGGTTGCGCCTCGGCGACCGCGAGGGCGCCCGGGTCGCGCTGGAGCAGGGCCTGCAGGGCGCCCGCGCCCTGTTGCAGAGCGATCCGCGCAACCCGCTCTACGAGGGCGATCTGGTCGCGGCGCTGGTGCGCCTGTCGTCGGCGGTCGAGCCAGCCCGCGGCCGCGCCCTGCTGAACGAGGCGCGGCGCCGGACCGCGCGGCTTGTCGAGGGCGACGCGGCGATCGCGGCGCTGGCCGCCGAGCCAGGCCCCACCGCAGAGTAATTCGGCCAAGCCCAGAACCGCCCGATCCACCCCCTATCGACGCCCGGCGACAGCGCCCGGCGCGGGCACCCGGCGCGGGCACCCGGCCGAATGGCGGGCTTGCGCAGGCCTGCGTTGGTCGCCATGCGGAAGGGCGTGCTCGCGCCCCGAGGCGCGCGAAGCGGTTGGGGTCGCAGCAATGGATAGTCTCGCGGATCTCCGCGTGTTCGTAACGGTCGCCCAGATCAGCGCTTTCGCAGGCGCCGCGCGCACACTCGGGATGACGACATCGGCGGTGTCGAAGGCCGTCCAACGGCTCGAGGATCAGGTCGGCGCGAAGCTCTTCAACCGCACCACCCGCTCGGTCGCGCTCACGGTCGAGGGCGAGCGTTTCCTGGCGGGTGCGCGCCGGCTGATCGACCAGGCCGATGCGCTGGTCGATGACTTCACCGACAGCCTGGACGCGCCGCGCGGGCGGCTAGCGATCTCGGCCCCCGCGGTGTTCGGCCGTGTCTGGCTGACCGAGCGTGTGCTCGCCTTCATGTGCCGCTATCGCGAGGTCGAGGTAGAGCTCAGCTTCGACGACCGCCAGGTCGACCTGGCGAGCGACGGCATCGATATCGCCATCCGCATCGGGCGGCTCGGCGACAGCGCCAATGTCGTGGCCCGCAAGCTGTTCGACGACCGTGTCTATACCTGCGTGGCACCTCGGTATCTCGCCAGTGCCCCGCCGCTCCACACCCCGGCCGATCTGGATCGACATCGGGCCATCCACTACCGCGTCCGCAACACTGGCCAACTCTTCCCCTTCATGTTCGAGGTCGAGGGCCACGTCGTGCGCCAGACACTCGATACGGTGCTGATCGCCAACAGCGTCGACGCAATCACCCAGGCCGCGGCGGCCGGCCTCGGCGTCGCGCAACTGCCGAGCTTCCTCGCCATCGAGGCGATCAATGCCGGCCGGCTGGTGGAGGTGCTGGCGCCCTATCGCATGGACAGCTTCCCCTATTCGATCATCTATCTCGATCGCCGGCTGGTCGCGCCGCGCGTCCGCGCCTTCGTCGATTTCCTGGTGGCCGAACCACCCCGCTTCCCGGAGCTCGTGTCCGACCCGACCTGAACGACACCGGCCCGAAGGCCGGGAAGGGTCAAGCTTCGCGGTACGCGACCGGCGCCGCCGGCGCGACCTTGACGCGTCCGGGCCTTCGACACCGCGGAAGCACAAGCGCGACAGGGCTTTTCCCAAGCCCATCTCGGCAGTGCCACTGCCGCAGAGGTGCCAGCCATACGGGCACCCCGCGGGACTAATCGCGGCGACCAGCCGCGATACCGCCGGGCCAGGGCGCGGATTGCGTCCCACGCGGACACAGTGATCGTCCTGAGCGACCCGTACCCGTTTCGCGTGCAATGCGCATCTTCGCCTCCAACAGCAGGGCCACCGACGTCCTGCAGGTGAGGAGATGACGATGCGAAACACCGGTACACTGTTGAGCGGCGTCGCGATCGGCGCGCTTATCGCGGGCGGGCTCTGGTACGGCGCAAGCCGCATCACCCCGCCCGCCTTCATCGCCACGGCCGAGGCTTCGACCCCCGCGGCAACGGCCCCTGCCCCAAGCGTGGACGTGATCCGTGCCGGCGCCCAGGTCGTGACCGAGTGGGACGAGTTCACCGGCCGCTTCGAGGCCGTCGACGAGGTCGCGATCGGCGCCCGCGTGTCCGGCTATCTGGACGCGGTACATTTCGAGGCAGGCGAGGTCGTCGAGCAGGGTGACCTGCTGTTCACCATCGACCCGCGCCCCTTCCAGGCCGCCCTGGCCGAGGCCGAGGCGCGCGTCGCCGAGGCCCGCGCCGCCGCGCGCCTGGCCGAGACCGAGCTCACCCGGGCCCAGCGCCTCCGCGACGGCGGCCATGTCAGCCAGTCGGTGCTGGACACCCGCGCGCAGGAGGCCGAGAGCGCCGCGGCCGCCATCGCCGCGGCCGAGGCCGCAGTCGAGCGGGCACGCCTCGACCTCGGCTTCACCGAGATCCGCGCCCCGGTGACGGGTCGCATCTCGGACGACGCCGTCACGCCCGGCAACCTGATCGCGGCCGGCGCCGGCGCCGAGGCGCTGACGACCATCGTCAGCCTGAACCCGATCCATTTCGCCTTCGACGCGACCGAGAGCCAGTATCTCGAATATGTCCGCGCGACCGAAGCCGGTGGCCTGCGCGACCGGGCCGGCCAGACGCCGGTGGCCGTCCGGCTGATCGACGAGGCCGAGTTCGCCCATCCCGGCAGCATCGATTTCGTCGACAACCGCATCGATCGGGCGACCGGCACGATCCGGGGCCGCGCGGTGATCGACAACGCTGATGGCGTGCTGACGCCGGGCATGTTCGGCCGCCTCCGCCTCGCCACCGCCGTCGATGTCGAGCGCGTGGTGATCCCCGAGGCCGCCATCGGCTCGGACCAGGCCGACAAATTCGTCCTCGTGGTCGGCGCCGACGGGACGGTCGAACGCCGCGCCGTGGCGCTCGGCGACCGGCTGACCGAGGCCGGGCGCGTCACGGGCCGCGTCGTCACGGCGGGTCTTGCCGCGGGCGAACAGGTGATCACCGGCGGGCTGCACATGGCCCGCCCGGGCGCGACCGTCACGGCCCGCCTCCAGGAAACCGAGCCGGATACCGGCACCCGGGTTGCCGCGCGCTGAGCGCGCGACCCGCTTCAGGTGAGGAAAATACCATGAGACTGCCGCAGTTTTTCATCG
>JBCCSW010000429.1:0-3098 GCA_039199465.1 Pseudomonadota bacterium | reverse complement strand
TGGGGACCTGGGTACGTCGTCTTGGTATGTCTTACCGCCGTCTAAACGTGGCTTCCGAAGTCGGTTGGCGGCGCCCATGGGCGCGGGACGAGGTCAAAGCACGGTAGTGGGGCAGTGCGACCGGTCCCTGTGAGGGCACTGATGAGCGTGCGATCGACCGCATGATGCGTTCCAGTTCGCGAGAGGCGCGGCGCCAAAGTTCCGATACGGCTCGGGCACTGGCCGACGGCGTCGCGGTTCGCACCGCGACCCGCGGGCAGATCATTACCGTGGATGTGTTCGACACGCTGCTGTTGCGCCGGCCCGTGTCGCAACGCCGTCTCTTCTTGAACTTCGCCCGCCGGCTCGGGGCCTTCGGTGACGCGTCGGCCCAAAAGGACCACGCCCTCTCTCTGCTGCTGCTCAGGGCTCATTGGCTCGCCTTCGCGGCGGATCGGTGCGCTCTGACGGACGGCGAGGTGGATTTTCGCGCCCTTCTCGCCCGCCTTGACAGTCTATGCGGCCTGACCGGCGGCGACCTGACCGCAGATCTGATCGAGCGGCTGTGGCTCGGTGAGGAAGCGCGTTGGCTCGAGCCCAACCTGCCGCTTGCCGAGCGCTTGTCGGCGGCGCGCGCCAACGGGGCATCGGTCTACGCGATCAGTGACACACCGCTGTCCGAGCGGGCGGTCGGGGCGCTGATGGCGGCTGCCTTCGAGACACTGCCGGTGGATCGGATCTTCACGAGCTGCGACCGTCAGGCGACGAAGCGCCGGGGTGGACTGTTTCCCTTGGCCGCGACGCTTGGTGGCTATGTGCCGACGCACAGCCTGCATATCGGCGATGATCCCAAGGCCGATATCGCCGTGCCCCAGTCCTTGGGTATCGCGGTCGAGCAGATCCCGGTCGGGCGCGTGCATCGCATGCGTCGTGCGTTGGATGGCGCGCGCTGCGTGCTGGCGCCCCATCTCTCTCTGTCAGAAGGGCTGCGTTCCCGGCGCTCGCGCAAGGCAGTGGATCGCGCGGTGCGACGGGACCCCGACGCCATCGGCCGCCAGGTCTTCGGCCCGATCATCGCCGATCTTGGCGTCAAGCTCTGGCTGTATCTCGCCGCGGTCGCCGATGCCGATCGCAGCGTGGCCCTGTTCTGTGCCCGGGGCGGCCTGACGATGCGCCGTGTGCTCACGCTGCTGTCCCGGAAGATGGGGCTGGAGATTCCGGTCGCGTGCCGTGACTTCATGGTATCGCGCCTGGTCGCCGCGCGGCTCGCCTACGCGAAGGACCCGGCGCGAGCGACGCTGGAGATGATGCCCATCTTCTCCAGCGAGCGGTTGTCTGATGCGGCGGTCGCCCTGGTCGGTGAGCCCTTGGACCTCGGCCCCGAGTGGGACGCGCCTTTTGCAGCAGATCGGTTCCACGACCTGATGTCCGCACCGGCCAGCGCGGCGATGCGCGAGCGCATTCTCGAGCAGGCCGCCCTGTTCCGCGAACATGTCGACGACTGCATCGGCGATGCGCGCCGTGTCATCCTGGTCGATACCGGCCTCTACGGCAGCACGCTCAGGCTGCTGCAGATCGCCATGCCGTCGGTGGCCTGGGAAGGCGTGCAGCTCGCGCGGTGCAACTATCGCCAGGGCGATGCCAGTCACTTCGGCCGGCTGATCGGCCTCCTCGTGAACAGTGACGTCTACGATCCGCTGGATCGCCGCTCGAGCCTGTTGCGGTTCTGGCATCTCTTCGAAGCGCTGTTCGAGGTCGATGCCCCATCGGTCAGCCGGTTCGAGCGGGATGCCGACGGCAGCGTGGTCAGCAACCTTGAGATGGCCTTTGCCGATGGCGCGATCCCAGGATCCGCGACGCCCGCGTTCGCAGGCGCCCTCTCGTATATCGAGGGCCTGCAGCCCGGTTGCTGGCTGAGCGCGGAGCGTGATGTCCGCGGGGCATGGGCATGGCTGTCCTTCACGCTCAGGTTTCCCAGGGTGGAGCATGCGCTTCTGCTGGATCCCGGCTTGCGCGGGCGCGATTTCGGGCTGTCCGGCTCGATCCGCACGATCGATCGGCCGGCTTCCCGCGGCCCGGTCGGCATCCTACGGTCGATCCATTCGTCGCGCTGGCGCGAGGGCGCTGCGGCGCGTAACTGCGGCATCTTCCGCCTGCCCGTCCAGATCGTGCTGGATCTCGGGCATTGCGCCCGCTGGGCCTGGCACGGCGCGCGATCGAAGTCCGCCAGAAGGGCCGCCGCCGCACCCCAGTGGCCCGACACGGTGACGGCGATACCGACAATCGAGGCGACGTGATCGCCGCCGCATCGGCGGATCGGCACCATGTATCCAGGCAGCGCTGTGGAGCGGTGACCGACCGCCTTCCCGACCTCCCCAGGACCGTCTTGCGCCCTCGTCGAGTGTTATCATCGCGAGGCATGATCGTCCGCATCGGGGCTCATGGAGCGAAGGCCGAGCAGCGGTTCCGGCGCCGATGACAGCACGACGCGGTCGGAGCGTTGTCGGGAGAGCGTTGCGCCACGACCCGGCGGCCGCAATGGAAAAGGCCCCACCGACAGGGTCGGTGGGGCCAATTCAGTTACAGCCTTCGCCGATGTCAGAGCAGCAGTTCGAACTGATCGGACGGCACCACGCTGTCGTAGATCGCGACGTTTGAGATCGTCCCGTCGAACTGCTGGCTGAAGCTGCTCGAACCCGAGGAGCTGGCCCAGCCGTTGCCGCCGACCTGCATCTGCTGGTCGTTCTCCTGCCAGTCCATCTCGAACGCCGCCGATCCGATCAGGGCGCCGTCGAGATACACTCCAACCTCGCCGTCCCCGAAGGTTGCGACCAGATCGTGCTCCGTCCCGCTCTCGATGGCGTTGCGGGCGACGAACTCTTGCGAGTCGTCTTCGCTCTGGAAGCGCACATGCAGATCGTCACCGCGGAGATAGGCGACAAAGTGGTTGCCGCCACCGGCATAGCCCTTCGCGTCCTTCGACAGCAGGCCCTGCATGCCCCAGGTCTTGTCGGCGATGAAGCTCATGGCGATCGTGCCGGCGTCGATCTCCAAATCGGCGTTGTGGTTCACGACGACGACATCGGTCTTGCTGGAGATCTCCAGCGGCCCGTCCAGCG
>JBCCSW010000428.1:0-3110 GCA_039199465.1 Pseudomonadota bacterium | reverse complement strand
GTTATATTGTTGTTGTCATATCTCCATCTTCTGTGATACGGAACAGTTGTGTTTTACTCTGCAGTTAGTTGGCATGTATCTATGATTGTAGGATATCATGATGAAAAAGACGAGATCTACCGCGAATTCGCCTTGCAGAAGGCCGAGGACCAGGCATCGCGCTGCAGCCAGTGCGGCGTGCCATTCTGCCAGTCCGGCTGCCCACTGCACAACAACATCCCCGACTGGCTGAAGGCCACGGCCGAGGGACGCATGTGCGAGGCCTATGAGCTGAGTGCGGCGACCAACACATTCCCCGAGATCTGCGGCCGCATCTGCCCGCAGGACCGGCTTTGCGAAGGCAACTGCGTCATCGAGCAGTCGGGCCATGGCACCGTCACGATCGGTGCCGTCGAGAAGTACATCACCGAGACGGCGTGGGAGGAAGGCTGGATCGAGATTCCTGCGCCCGAGCAGGAGCTCGACGCCTCGATCGGGATCATCGGTGCAGGCCCAGCGGGGCTGGCGGCGGCCGACCGGCTTCGGCGCCACGGTTACCAGGTGACGCTCTACGACCGCTACGACCGATCCGGCGGGCTGCTGATTTATGGCATCCCGGGCTTCAAGCTGGAGAAGCACGTCGTGATCCGCCGGAACCAGCTGCTCGAACAGGCAGGCGTCACCTTCGTGCTCAACTGCAATGTGGGCGAGGACATCGCCTTCGACGAGATCCGTGCCAGGCACGATGCGGTGCTGATCGGCACGGGCGTCTATAAGACGCGCGAGATCCAGGGCCCCGGCGTCGGCATGGCGGGCCTAGTCCAGGCGCTCGACTACCTGACCGCGTCGAACCGCAAGGGCCTCGGCGACGACGTCCCCAGCTTCGACGACGGCACCTATGATGCCGAGGGCAAGAACGTTGTGGTGATCGGCGGGGGCGATACGGCGATGGATTGCGTGCGCACCGCGATCCGCCAGGGCGCCAAGTCCGTCACCTGCATGTATCGCCGTGATCGCGCCAACATGCCCGGCAGCCAGCGCGAGGTGCAGAATGCCGAGGAGGAGGGCGTCGTCTTCGATTGGCTGACCGCGCCCAAGGGCTTCATCGGCGACAACCATGTCAGGGCGGTACGGGCCGTGAAGATGCGCCTTGGCCCGCCGGATGCGACCGGCCGACAGGCGCCCGAGGAGATCCCGGGTTCCGACTATGACGCGCCCGCCGATCTCGCCATTCAGGCGCTGGGCTTCGAGCCTGAGGACCTAAAGCGCCTCTGGGGCGTCGAGGGGCTGGAGGTCAGCCGCTGGGGCACCGTGAAGGCCGATTTCCGCACGCACGAAACCTCGCTGCCCGGTGTCTATGCCGCAGGCGACATCGTGCGCGGCGCCTCGCTGGTGGTCTGGGCCATCCGCGACGGCCGCGAGGCCGCGGACGCGATCCACGATCGCCTGTCCGCCGGCGTCGCCGTGGCCGCGGAATGAGCGCGGCGGACGCCGGCGGCAGCGGGGTCGTCGAGGGTGCGTGCCTCTGCGGCGCCGTCCGCGTGACGCTGCCCGAAGCGGTGGCGACCACCGATGCCTGCCATTGCGGGATGTGCCGCACCCTCTGCGGCGGCGGGCCGATGCTGGCGCTGCATGCACCGGGCGGGGCCAAGCCAAAAGTAGTGGGCGAAGATCACCTGACCGTCTATCGTTCGTCGGACTGGGCCGAGCGTGCGTTCTGCCGCGTCTGCGGCACGCCGGTCTGGTACCGCTTCATCGAGCACGACTTCCACTCGATGGCGGCTGGCCTGTTCGATGCCAGCACGCTGACGCTGACGCGTGAGATCTTCATCGAGGACAAGCCGGCGCTCTACGACCTCGCCGGTGAGCGACCGCGTCTGACCGAGGAGCAGGTCATCGCCGCCTTCAACAGCGAGGCAGGCGCATGAACGCTCGACAGATCAACGCGCCAAGGGCCTAGCCCTTACCCGCCCAACCGTCTGTGCGCGCCGAAGGCGCAGCGCCCTGCCAGGAGGACTGACGATGGCCCCCAGCACGCGACCGAGTATCCGACCCGACGCCGCCGACCGCGCCGCGACCTTCGAGGCGCGCGCCCGCGATCTGGCAACGCGCGGCATGTATATCCCCGAGGCGGAGCACGCGAACTGCGGCGTCGGCCTCGTCGCCTCGATCGATGGCAAGCCCTCGCGCGTGGTCGTGCAGAACGGCATCAACGCGCTGAAGGCGATCTGGCATCGCGGCGCGGTGGATGCCGACGGTAAGACCGGCGACGGCGCGGGCATCTACACCCAGATCCCCGTTGGCTTCTTTCACGAGCTGATCCGCCGCACCGGCCACACGCCCGACGACAGCCTGATCGCGGTCGGCCAGATCTTCCTGCCCCGCACCGATTTCGGCGGACAGGAGACCTGCCGTGCCATCGTCGAGCGCGAGGTGCTGCAGGGCGGCTATTACATCTATGGTTGGCGCCAGGTGCCGGTCGACATCTCGGTGCTTGGACAGAAGGCGAAGGCGACCCGTCCAGCGATCGAGCAGATCCTGATCTCGAACCGCAAGGGCGTCGACGAGGAGACCTTCGAGCGCGAGCTCTATGTGATCCGGCGGCGTATCGAGAAGGCCATCGCGCGCACGCAGGTCAACGGCTTCTATATCTGTTCGCTCAGCTGTCGGTCGATCATCTACAAGGGCATGATGCTGGCCGAGCAGGTGTCGGAGTTCTATCCCGACCTGCAGGACGAGCGCTTCGTCTCGGCAGTGGCGATCTATCACCAGCGCTATTCGACCAACACCTTTCCGCAGTGGTGGCTGGCGCAGCCCTTCCGCATGCTCGCCCACAATGGCGAGATCAACACGCTGAAGGGCAATCTGAACTGGATGAAGAGCCACGAGATCCGGCTCGCCTCCAACTTCCTGGGTGAGGGTGCCGAGGACATCAAGCCGATCGTCGCCGACGGGTCATCCGACAGCGCGGCGCTGGATGCGGTGTTCGAACTGGTCGTGCGCGCCGGCCGTACCGCGCCGATGGCCAAGACCCTTCTGGTGCCCGAGGCCTGGAGCCAGGACGAGGCGATGCCCGAGGCCTGGAAGGCGATGTACGCCTACTCCAACGCCGTGATGGAGCCCTGGGACGG
>JBCCSW010000427.1:0-3150 GCA_039199465.1 Pseudomonadota bacterium | reverse complement strand
GAGGTGGGCCTCTACACGTTGACGGACGGCAAGTTCGTCGAAGAGCGCTTTTTCTATCCCACCGTGGGCATGTGAAAGGTCGAGGGGCCGCGCTTTCCCGCGGCCCCTCCGGTCCCCGCCTCAGAGCACCGTGAAGTCCACTTCGAAGGTCTGGGTGACCTCTCCTTCGGCGCCGTCCTGCTCATAGGCTTCCAGCGCAAGGGTGTAGTCCCCCTCACCGAGATCGCGGCCCTCGAAGTACTGCCCGTTCGTGTCGCCGAAAAGGGCGTAGGGGATCACGTTCTCCACCCGCGTGTCGCCATCCATCGTGAGGCGCATGCTCTCGATACCGTCCGGCGTCTCGATCACCGCGAGGCCGACGGACGTGCCGTCGAGAAGTGCACCGTCGACGCTGGCGCCGTCGTCGATCTCGAGGATGATGGTGTCGGTCTCGGTGTCCACGAGCGCGACGGTGTAGCCATCGGGGATCGGGTCGTTGGACGCACCACCGCCATCGCCCCCGTCTCCACCGTCTCCACCGTCTCCACCGTCTCCACCGTCTCCACCGTCTCCACCGTCTCCACCGTCAGGCGTGGCATCGATGGTGAAGGCCAGCGTGAAGTCGGCAAGCGTCGCGCCGCTCGCGCCGGAGGAGGCGAAGGCCGTGAGGTCGAGGCTGTAACTCCCCTCCTCCAGATCGGCATCACCCTTGTAGTCCCCGTTTGAGTCGCCAAAGAGCGCATAAGGAATGACGTTCTCCGTCTGCGTCGTGCCGTCCATCGCGAGCTGCATGCTGCCGACGCTCCCCGGCGCATCGATCACGGCAAGGCTCGTAGGCCGGTCCTCGACAAGCGCGAAGTCGATGGTGTCACCATCCATAAGCGTCGTGATGACGGTGTCGGTCGCGGTATCCACGATCGCGACGGTGAAATCCGTGGCGTCCAGCGGGTCGTTCCCGCCATCATCGCCGCCACCACCATCGCCGCCGCCATCGCCCCCACCGCCGCTGCCATCGCCCAACGGCTCGCCGTTCAGGATGAAGTCCTCGGCCTCCTGAGGCGTCCCGTTCTCATCGCCGGTGAGCGCCCAGAACAGCATGCCGGCATCCGACGGATCGTTCTTCTTCGTGTTTCCGGCCGGGATCATCACGTCGCGCGCCGCCTGGATCACCGGGTCGTCGCTGTCGTCCATCCAGGTCCAGGCGCTGTTGTTGAAGCCCTTGTCGTTGTTGTTGCCGTTGTTCTGGTCGCGGATCTCGATCTGCTCGACTGTTGGGAAATCGTCGGTGATGTCGTCCCAAGTGCGCGCCTCGGTCACGCCCGGGCGGTTGATCACGTCGCGGTTCTCGTTCCAGGACGAATGAGAGACTTGGGTGATGTTGCCGAGGTTGCCGGGTGCGGTGCCCTCGAGCGCACGGTAGGTTGCCTCCATCGGCCCGCCGTCGAGCACGAGCACGTCGTCGCCCGAGTTGAAGATACTGGTGAGCGAGGCCGTCGCGGCGGGGATGTCCGCCTGATAGTCGACAATCTCGATGCCGAGGCTCTCGGCGAACGCCGCCGAGTCGCGCAACTTCGCAAGCTGACTATCCTGATTGTTCTCGGCGAGGTTGTTCCCGATGTAGAAGACGGTTTTGTCTTCGATCCCGGAAGCCTTCGCCAGCAGAGCGGCGACGGCAATGGCGGCGATGTCGTCGGGGTCGTTGTTGTTGCCGTCGAAGTGAAAGACAACGCGTTCGTAGTCGTCGATATTGATCGGATCTGGCATTGTTCGTCCCTGTGGGCAATCCGTTGCACAATGGGCCGGCCGCAGCAGGGCCGACCCGGAAGAGCTACGAGCGCCGGGTTGGCGCCCATCTGTGGCGGGGGAACGGAATGGACTGGAGCCCGGGCACTGCCCGGCTATGCAGACGCGACTGAGGCGAGGCGTTAGCGCATGCTTCCGCCTGCCGGAATACTATTCCGGAAACGCGCGAGACAAGCCAGAAGTTCCATCAGCAATTGTAGAAATACCCGTAAAAGTTGCAGGCTCGCTCAGCGCAGGGCGCATCGCGCGGCGGTGGAAACGATCCCGCTCTCCGTGGAAGATCGGGTACCGGGAGAAGGGGGAAGGACTATGCTGTTTCTGCTCATCACCATCGCGCTCATCGGCGCCGCGGTTGCCCTCGTTGTGATGGGGCCACGGCTGTTGGCCCCCCTGCCCCTTGCGCTCGCGGTCGGCTGGTCGCTCTGGTCCTCGGCCTGGATCATTCCGGAGGGGATGGTGGGCGCCACGTCCTTCCTCGGCGACGTGGAGCCGGACCACTATGAGGGTGGCACGGGGCTGATCCTGACGAACCCGCTGACCGAACGGCGGGTCTACGATGCACGAACGCAGCTCCTTCTCTTCCGCGGTGAGGACGGGTTGGAGATGACGCTCGGCCGCGGGGGCGTGTTCATCATGGAGGCCGGCCTGCCCTGGCGGCTGAACGGCGTCTACGCGCCGGAGCTTCTGGCCCGCACGGGCTTCTCCGAACGCGCGGCCGCCATCAACGCCATCAGGGCGGGCTTCCGAGACGTCGCGCAGCGCTACGACACCTACGAGACCTTCAGCCGCCGCCGCCAGGGGCTCGACGAATTCGAAGGCCTGCCGCCGGTTGAGCAGGAGATCCAGACCCTGGCGCAGGAGCATATCGACCGGTTCTTCTTCGAGGCCTCGGGCATCGAGCGGCGGGACGGCCTGCCCGTGATCGCCGTGGGCCCGATCCAGATCCGCGCCGTCATCCCCTCCCCCCAGGTGCAGGCGGCGGCGAACGAGTTCGAGGCGGAGCTGACCGCGCTGAAAACCGCCCGCGTCCAGCGTGAGCGCGCCGCGCTCGAGGCGGAGCGTGTCACCGCCATCGTCCCCGCACTAGAAGCCATCGCCAACATCATCCCGCCAGGGCAGAGCGCCGAGGGCTTCGCCAGTGCTGTGAACGCCGCCGCCCAGCTTCGCCTCACCGAAGCGCAGGCGCGCGCCTTTGCGGCCACGGCAGATGCGATGGCGGACCCCGGACGGCGGATCACCCCCACCATCATTCTCGGCGGCGGCGCCGGCGGGCCGCAGCCGGTCCTGCCCCTCGGCTCGATGCCAGCCGGGCAATAGGCAGGATTGGGGCTTCCTTTTCCGCGAAGGCCCCGTCATAGAGTGCGTATG
>JBCCSW010000426.1:0-3158 GCA_039199465.1 Pseudomonadota bacterium | reverse complement strand
CTGGTGACGGTACCGAACTTCATCACCTTCACGCTGGCGATGGTGGTCTACTTCGTCGGTTACCGGCTGAACCGCTCGGTCGCGTTTCTGCGCGATTTCAACATCCCCGAGCCTGTGGTCGGTGGGCTGCTGGTGGCGGTAGGTGCCTGGCTCGTCTTCCTGCTCGTCGACCTGCAGCTCAGCTTCGAGCTGGATGTCCGCGATCAGCTTCTGGTGATCTTCTTCGTCACCATCGGCCTGAACGCCAAGCTCGCGACGCTGATCCAGGGCGGGCGTCCGCTCGCGCTGCTGCTTGGGCTGACCGTCGGCTTCATGCTGCTGCAGAACGTTGTGGGACTGATCGGCGCCGTGAGCTTCGGGCTGCCGGCGGGCGCCAGTGTGCTGCTCGGCTCGGCCTCGCTGATCGGCGGGCATGGCACGGCCATCGCCTGGGGGCCCGAGGTCGCCAGCCGCTACGCGATGGAGGGCGCGGCCGAGATGGGCATCGCCGCGGCGACCTTCGGGCTGATCATCGCGGCGCTGATCGGCGGGCCGATCGCGCGGCTGCTGGTAGAACGCGACGGCCTGACGCCGCGCGACGAGGATGCCGACCCCATTGTCGGCCTCAGCTACGAGGACGTGCCGCAGGCGAGCCTGGATTTCATCGGCTTGATGCGCGCGCTGGTCACCATCAACCTGGCCATCATCCTGGGCTTCGGCGCGCATCAGGGCCTGCAGGAAGCGGGCATCAGGCTGCCGCTGTTCGTGCCCTGCCTGCTGGTCGGCATCGTCTTCGCCAACGCGCAGCCGCTCATCTTCCCGCGCCTGCCCGTCGTCAGCGGCACGCCGGTGCTGGCCCTGATCTCCGAGTTCTCGCTGGCGGTCTTCCTGTCGATCTCGCTGATGAGCATGCAGCTCTGGTCCCTGGTCGAGCTGGCGGGCCCGTTGTTCGTCGTGCTCGCCCTGCAGGCTTTGCTGGCGATCGCGTTCTGCGTCTACGCGCTCTACCCCGTCATGGGGCGCAGCTATCGCGCCGCCGTGCTAGGCGCGGGCTTCGGCGGCTTTGCGCTGGGTGCCACGCCGACCGCGATCGCCAACATGACGGCGGTGACCAAGCGCTACGGCCCGGCGCCGATGGCCTTCATCATCCTGCCGCTGGTCTCGGCCTTCTTCGTCGACCTGGCGAACGCGTTCATCATCCAGCTTTTCCTGAGCCTCTAGCCTCCGAGAGCGCCGCGACCATGCCCGATCTGTTGCTCGAGCTGTTTTCCGAGGAGATCCCGGCGCGCATGCAGGCGCGTGCGGCGGACGATCTGCGCCGGCTGGTCACCGATCATCTGGTCGAGGCGGGGCTCACCTATGCCGATGCCCGGGCCTTCAGCGGGCCGCGCCGCCTCGCGCTGGCGCTTGGCGATCTGCCGGCCGCGACAAGACCACTTCGCGAGGAGCGTAAGGGCCCGCGCGCCGATGCGCCCGACAAGGCCATTGAGGGGTTCCTCCGCTCGACCGGGCTGACGCGCGATCAGCTTGAGGAGCGGGACGACAAGAAGGGCCGCGTCCTGTTCGCCGTGATCGACCGCCCCGGCCGACCGGCCGAAGCCGTGATCGCCGAGGCGGTCGAGGCGGCGATCCGCAGCTTTCCCTGGCCGAAATCGATGCGCTGGGGGACGGGCGGCCTGCGCTGGGTCCGTCCGCTCCGCCGGATCCTCTGCATCTTGTCGGACGAGGGCGGCACGCGCGTCGTGCCCGTCGACGTGGACGGGATCGAGGCGGGCGC
Organism: Pseudomonadota bacterium; assembly: GCA_039199465.1. Taxonomy (GTDB): domain Bacteria; phylum Pseudomonadota; class Alphaproteobacteria; order Rhodobacterales; family Rhodobacteraceae; genus Thermohalobaculum. Next base: position 1,402 of record JBCCSW010000426.1, on the reverse strand, counting down.
CGCGACCGAGGGCCACCGCATCCATGGCGGCCCGCCCTTCGAGGTGCGCGGCTTCGACGATTACGCCGCTCGGCTGGAGGCCGGCAAGGTCGTGCTGGACGCTGCAGAACGGATGCGCCGGATCGAGCACGACCTGACCCAGCAGGCCTTTGCGCTGGGGCTGGAGGTCGTGCCCGATCCCGGCCTCTTGGCCGAGGTCGCGGGGCTCGCGGAATGGCCCGTGGTGCTGGTCGGCCGGATCGAGGAGCGCTTTCTCGACCTGCCGCCCGAGGTGCTGCAGACCTCGATGCGCGAGCACCAGAAGTTCTTCTCGCTCCGCAACCCCTCGAGTGGTCGGATCGAGCGGTTCGCCACCGTCGCCAATCTCGACGCGCCGGACGGCGGCGCAGCGATCCTGGCCGGCAATGCGCGGGTGCTCGCAGCGCGCCTGTCCGACGCGGCGTTCTTCTGGGAGAACGACCTGCGTACCGTGCGCGAGAAGGGGCTGGAGGGCATGGGCGCGGCGCTGGAGGCCGTGACGTTCCACGAGAAGCTCGGCAGCCAGGCCGACCGGGTCAGGCGGATCGAGGCGCTGGCCCGCAAGATCGCGCCCCATGTCGGCGCGCAACCCGACCTAGCCGCTGAGGCCGCGCGCATCGCCAAGGCCGATCTCGCCTCGGAGATGGTCTACGAGTTCCCCGAGCTGCAGGGCGTCATGGGCCGCTATTACGCCGCCGCGGCCGGGCATGACGACGGCGTGCCCGAGGCTTGCGAGACGCATTACCGCCCCATCGGCCCCGCCGATGCGGTCCCGGACGAGCCTGTGGCGATCGCCGTGGCCCTGGCCGACAAGCTGGACATGCTGACGGGCTTCTGGGCGATCGACGAGAAGCCCACTGGCTCGAAGGACCCTTTCGCCCTCCGCCGCGCGGCGCTGGGCGTTATTCGCATCGTCCTCATCAACCAGTGTCGCCTTCGACTCCAGACGCATATTGAGCAGGCGGATTTCGAGGTTCTTCTCGGTACGCAGGGCACTGGTCTGGTTGGGCCTACGCCCGCCGTCTATGGCCCCGACTTGCTCGCCTTCATTGCCGATCGTCTCAAGGTGGCGCTGCGCGACCAAGGCGTGCGGCATGACGTGATCCAGGCCTGCTTCGATCTGGGCGGGCAGGACGACCTCACGCTGCTGGTCGACCGTGTGCGCGCGTTGCAGGACTTCCTTGCCACCGAGGACGGCGCCAACCTTCTTGCCGCCTATCGCCGGGCCGCCAACATCGTCGCGGCCGAGGAGAAGAAGACCCCCGACGGCGATCTCCACGCCGCCCCCGCACCCGCGCTCGCGGCAGAGCCGGCCGAGCGCGCGCTGTTCGATGCCCTCGCGACGCTGGCGCCGCGCGTGGAGGCAGCGCTTGCGGCCGAGGAT
>JBCCSW010000425.1:0-3170 GCA_039199465.1 Pseudomonadota bacterium | reverse complement strand
GTTGTTGGTGCCTTCGGTGGTCGAGACCGAGAGGACGATCGCGGGCCTGTCGTTGAAGTAGGCCGGGAAGGCGGGCGGATCGGCGTAGGCGCGGCGGATTTCCACCACTTCGTCGAGGCGCAGCACTTGGCCCGTGTCGGGGATGCGGAAGACGGTGGCGGCGATCTCCTCGACCGAGGCGAAATCACCCGAGGGCTCGAGCCGGACGCTCCGCCCGCCCGCAACGACCGCGCCGCCCGGCGCGATGATGTTTTGCTCTGAGAGCGCGCCGAAAACGCTCTCGAGCGGTACGCCGAGGCCCGCGAGGCGCACAGGATCGAAGTCGAGGAAGATGCGCTCCTGCTGAGCGCCAATGATCTGCACCCGCTTGGTGCCGTCGAGCGTGTAGACGAGCTCGCTCAGGTCCTCGGCCACCGCCAGCATCTCGGCCATCGAGAACCCGTCGGCCCAAAGCGCAACGGTCGCGATGGCCGTCAGCCCCTCCTCGTCGTTCACCGTGGGGCCTTGGGTGCCCTGCGGCAGGCGTGGCGCAAGGTCGTCGACCTTGTTGCGGATGTCCTGGAAGACCGGATCGAGATTGTCGATCTCGTCATGGAGCTCGACGGTGACCTTCACCGAGCCGGGCTTGGCGGTCGAGCGGATCTCGCCGATCTCCGCGATCTCCCGCAGCGCCCGTTCGATGGGGATCGCCAGCAGCTCCTCGACCCGCTCGGCCGACATGCCGGGAAAGCGCGCCTCGACGCTTGCCTGGCGGATCTGGATCGTCGGGTCCTCGGCGCTCGGGTAGTTCAGGAAGGTGGAGATGCCGAGGGCGACGAGCCCGAAGATCGCGATGATCGTGATCCGCGAATTCTCGATGGCGAGGCGCGCGAGGTTTATCTGGGTCACCGGGTGGTCACTCGCCGATCAGCTTCACAGCCTGTCCGTCGCGCAGAAAGCTGACGCCGGCCGAGGCCACGATATCGCCAGCCGAGACGCCCTCGACGATGCTGACGAGGTTGTCGACCGCTGAGTTGCCGCCACGCACCGATGTGCGCCGGACAACGCGGGCCTCCGGGTCGAAGACGAAGACATAGCCCGGCGCCGCATCATCGCCCGGCGCGATGGCGCTGAGCGGTACGAGGAGACCGCCGTCGCCTCCGCCGCCGTCCAGCGGCACGCTGACCTCCGCCGTCATGCCGGGGATGAGCGCCGCAGCACCGTCGATCAGCGCAGCCCTGACCGGTACGACATTGGCGGTGCCCGAGGCCGTACCGATCTCGATCAGCCGTGCCGTGCAGCCGCAGCTGGGGTCCGTGGCCACGTCGACCGCCACGGTGCTGCCGAGCACGAGGCGGCTGACGACCGCGTCCGAGACCGAGACCACCACTTCCAGCGCGCCGGATGCGTTGATCTGGAAAAGCGCCTGGCCCGCGGAGACGTCCTGAAAGGGCTCGACATCGCGGCTTGCGATCTGGCCGTCGAAGGGGGCGGTCAGCGTCGCGTTGCGCAGCGTCCGCTCGGCCGTGCCAAGACGCGCCCGCGCCAGTTCCAGCGCGGCCTCTGCCCCGTCCAGCGCCGAGACGGCCTGCTCCAACGCCGCGGCTGCCACCCAGCCCTTCTCGAACAGCGTCTGCTGGCGCGCGAAATCACCCTGCTTTTCCGTCAACGTCGCCTGCGCGCTTGCAACCTCGGCCTGCGCGGCGTTGCGGTCCAGCTCGAAGGGCGTCGGGTCGAGCGTGGCCAACACGTCTCCCGCCGCTATGCGCTCGCCCTGTGCGACGGCGACGGTCTCGACGGTGCCCGACTGCGGGAAGCTCAGTGCCGAGGTGTCGGAAGCGACCAACGTGCCGGAGTAGCGGCGGATATCCGCGCCGGCAGGCTCGGTCACCTCATAGGTCTTTATCGCGCGCACCCGCTCGGCCGTTTCCGCTACGTCCTCGTCGTCGCAGGCGGCCAGCGCCATGGTCGCCGTGAGCATGAGCAGTCCAATGATCGTCTTCATCATGGTCTCCCCATGCGCAGGTGCGGTCTATCATCGCCGCCGGACACGTCTTAACAATCAGATTGGCGGCTGTCTTCGACGGTGACGTCGCTGACCGCTTGCCGTTCGGACCAATCCCCGCAGGGAAGGGCTGGGTGATCTTGAGGTGGCGCTGGAGCATCTGGAGGAGCTGTCGGAGATCGCGACCCCAGCGGACCATTAACAATCGATCGAAGCGCCAATGACACGATCACGCCTCTTACTTGCCGCGTCTCTCGCGACCATCTCGCTCGTCGCGGCTTGGGGCGTGATCGATCCGGATGGGATCGTCGCGAGTGCGGCGGTGGTTGTGGATCAGTACTTCGTCAGCCGGGGCTGGTTCGTCATGCTCGCCGTCTCGGGCATGCTGATCCTCTGCATTGTCCTGGCCGCCTCGCGCTACGGCAACATCCGACTAGGCGCCGATGACGACCGGCCCGAGTTCTCCACGCCTTCCTGGATCGCCATGCTGTTTGCCGCCGGCATGGGCGTGGGTCTGCTGTTCTGGGCCGTCGCGGAGCCGCTCACCCATTACGGCTTTGCCTCAGAGTTTATGGACCCTCCCATCGCCGCACACCAATCGCTGCTCGCCACGAATTTCCACTGGGGCCTGCATGCCTGGGCGATCTACGGCTCGACAGCGCTGGTGATCGCGTATTTCGCGTTCCGGCGCGGGACGCCGATGCTGGTCAGTGCCCCGGTCGAGCACTTGTTTCCCGGCGAGACCTGGGCGCGGGTGGTCGGCTGGCTGTCGGATTTCATGGCCATCGTCGCGATCGCCATCGGCGTGGGCGGGTCCATTGCCATGGGCGTCTTCCAGGTCGCGGACGGCGTCGACGTGCTGATGGGTGGCGACAAGGCGCCTGTCTGGCTGGTGGCCGCAGTCTTCGCCGCCATCGTCGCGGCCTATCTGCCACCGCTTCTCGTCGAGCTTGGTGCCGGCATGGCGCGTCTTTCGAACCTCGCCATCTCCATCGCCATCGCCCTGGTCGTCTACGTTGTCATCGTCGGCCCGACTGAATACCTCATGAACTCGGTTGTCGCGAGCTTCGGCGAATACGCGACCACTGCCATCCCGCGCGGCTTTCAAACGCTCAACTTCTTCGACAACGCGATCCTCACCTGGTTCAAGGATTGGACGCTCACCTACATGGTTTGGTGGATCGCG
>JBCCSW010000424.1:0-3194 GCA_039199465.1 Pseudomonadota bacterium | reverse complement strand
GTGCATGCCTGCGACATGGATGCGACCGGCTTCGGCAAGGCGACAATCTTCGACTTCAAGCGCCACCGCCGGCCCGAGCATTACGGTCGCATCACCGGTCAGGTGGGCGTCATGCTGCCGACGGGCGAGGATGCCTGATGCGCCTGGAGTTTGCCGCGCTGGACCCGAAGTCCTGCTACAAGCTGCTGATCGCGACCGTGCTGCCCCGCCCGATCGCCTGGGTCACGACGGTCAGCGGCGAGGGCGTCGTGAACGCGGCGCCCTACAGCTTTTTCAACGTGTTCGGCGAGAAGCCGGCGCTCATCGTCCTCGGCCTGCAGCACCGCGCCGACGGCAGCCCCAAGGACACGACGCGCAACATCCGCGCCTCGGGCGAGTTCGTGGTGAACATCCTGACGCCCGATCTGGCCGGCGAGATGGTCGAGACGGCCGCGCTTTATCCCGCAGATCGTAGCGAGCCGGAGGCGGTGGGCCTCGCCCTCGCGCCCTCGCTCCATGTGGCGCCGCCGAGGCTTGCCGCAGCGCCGGTGGCCTTCGAATGCCGGCGGCTGACGGGCCTAAGCTTCAGCGGTGATCGCGAGCTCTGCATCGGGGAGGCGCTGGCGATAGAGGCGCGCGACGGGCTGATCGATCCCGAGACGCTGCATGTCGATTGGCAGGGCGCCTTCCCCTTGGCCCGCTTGTTCGGCCCGCGCTACGGTCGGGTCGAAGAGATCGCGCCCCTAACGATCCCCGAGCCGAGGGCGGCGGGTCCGGCGGTGCGGAAGGCTGCCGAGTGACGCTGGATCTCGCCATCCGCGGCGGCACCGTGGTCACCGCTGCCGACACCTGCCGCGCCGATATCGGCATCCGCGACGGGCGTATCGTGGCAATCGCCGAGACGCTGGAGGCCCCCGAGACCATCGACGCGACCGGCCGGCTGGTCCTGCCCGGCGGGATCGAGGCGCATTGCCATATCGCGCAAGAGAGCGCGACCGGTGGGATGACGGCCGACGATTACGAGACCGGCTCGCGCTCGGCCGCGATCGGCGGCAACGCCTGTTTCGTGCCCTTCGCCGCGCAGCATCGCGGCATGGGCGTGACCGAGACGCTGGACCTCTACGACAGCCGCGCCGAAGGACGGAGCTATATCGACTATGGCTATCATCTGATCGTCACCGACCCGACGCCGACCGCGCTGGCCGAGGAACTGCCCGCCGCCTTCGCCCGCGGCGTTACCAGTTTCAAGGTCTTCGTCACCTACGACCTGATGAAGATCGACGATCGCCAGTTCCTCGACATCCTGACGGTCGCGAAGACGCATGGCGCCGTCACCATGGTGCATGCCGAGAACAACGCGATGATCGGCTGGATGTCCGAGCGGCTGCTGGCCGCCGGCCACGCCGCGCCGCGCTATCACGCGCCCTCGCATCCCGCGTTGGCCGAGGTCGAAGCGATCCACCGGGCGATCTGCCTGGCGCGCCTCGTCGATACGCCGCTGGTCATCGTGCATGTCAGCACCGAGGAGGGCGCCGAGATCGTGCGCCGGGCCCGTGCCGAGGGCGCCAAGATCTTCGGCGAGACCTGCCCGCAGTACTTCTTCCTGACGCGCGAGGATCTGGACCGGCCGGGCATGGAGGGGGCGAAGTTCATGTGCTCGCCCCCGGTGCGCGACGCGGCCACGCAGGCCGCGCTCTGGCGTCATCTCGCCACGGGGACCTTCAGCCTCTGGTCCTCGGACCATGCCCCTTATCGCTTCGACGCGACCGGCAAGCTGGCCAAGGGGCCCGAGGCCAGCTTCAAGCAGATCGCCAACGGCATGCCGGGCATCGCGCTCCGCCTGCCGCTGCTGATGAGCGAGGGCGTCAACAAGGGGCGGATCACGCTGCAGCAGATGGCGGCGCTGTCGGCAACCAACGCCGCGCGGCTTTATGGCCTGGAGCGGAAGGGCAGCATCGCCGTCGGCATGGATGCCGACATCGCGATCTGGGACCCGACCCTGTCCCGCACCGTGCGCGCCGAAGACCAGCAGGACGCGATGGACTACACCCCGTTCGACGGAATGGTGCTGACCGGCTGGCCGGTGACGGTTCTGTCGCGCGGGCAGGCTGTTGTGACCGAGGGGCGGCTGACCGGCCGGCCGGGCCACGGCCGCTTTGTCGCGCGCGGCGTGCCCGACATGACCGGTCTGCCCGGCACCCAGGCGCCCGAGCTCGATCCTGCGCTCAACTTCGGTGCCAGGATCGCGCCTTAGGCGTCGGAACTCCCTGGTCTATCCGAGGGTACGATGGGGCGGCCAAGCGGCGCCGTCTAAACCTCCCTCTCGATCGATGCGCCTGGCGAATGGGGGATCGACCCCATGCCCGTGGCGAGGTGGCCCCGGCAGATTGGCTCCAACGAAACGCCAATCGATGGAGCCTGACGATGAACGCCACCCTGAAGACCCTCACCCTTGCCGCCGGCCTGATCGCCGCGGGTTTCGCCGCCGCCGGCCCGGCGATGGCCCAGCTGGACGGTGCGGACGACGCCTTCAACGCGCTTCGTGCGCATATCCAGCAGCGCGCCGATCTCGACGACCTGCGCCAGCGCTCGGACATCGCCAAGCACGGCCGGCGCGCGCAGTACAACAAGTTCGTGCTGCAGAACGTCGGCCGGCCCGGCATGCAGGCGGTGCAGCAGAGCGGCGAGATCGCGCGCCTGCGCCGCGCCGAGCATGCGGGCCGCGTCGTCGCCGCAGGCGACCGGGCGCGCGATGTCCGCGCCGCCGCCAAGGTCTCCAGCGCCGCGCGTGCCGCGAAGGGCGCCCGGATCGCAAAGGCCGGTCTGTCGGCGACCGGTGTCGGGGCGCTGGTCGTCGTCGCCGAGGAGGGTGTGCGCGCGACCACCGGCGTCGACGTGGTGACCCCGGTGATCCAGACCGCCGGCGACCTGACGGTCGGGACCGTGAAGGCGGTAAAGGAGAAGCGCCTGCTGCGCCATCTGGGCGAGACGGCGGTGAACGTGCCGAAGCGCATGATCGTCGACAACGTCAAGAGCGTCCACAAGACCTTCACGAAGAAGGGTCAGCTCAAAAAGAACGTGAAGAAATGGGGCTGCGGCTGGGGCAACATGTTCAAGCGCAAGGCCAAGAAGAAGGCCTGCTGATCATGGCCCCCAAGGGTGCCGGCGGCGGACGCCGGCACCTCACCTCAGACAGGGCGTCCCGCGCGACAGGC
>JBCCSW010000423.1:0-3226 GCA_039199465.1 Pseudomonadota bacterium | reverse complement strand
CAGGCTTGAGATCACGAAGACCGGGTTGTGAATATCCAGCCCGAGCGGCCGAATATTATCCTGTCCCAGTGAGTAATCGGTGGAGTATTCCATGTCTTTCGACGCCACTTCAGGTGGCGTGTCGGATGCCGTCATCTCCCAGGCTCCTCCCAGTTTGCAGGCATTTCGCCCATTGGTTGTCATTTGATCGTCACGGCAACGCCATCGGTTGTCAAAGACTGATTTCTAAGGCGCCTCAGTACGGCGCAGGCGCGGCCAGTTGGCACCGGCAACATGCAGGCGCACAGCGCATAACCCCCGGGGCGGCCATCAGTAAGCGGCGCATGGGGGTAGGGAATGCAGACCGCGGCTTGATTGAGGGCAAAGGCTGACGTTGCGCGACATGTCAGCATCAATGTCCAAAAACGGGAGGAAGGAATGTTCACGAAGATTATGGTCCCGGTTGATCTCGGCCATGTCGACAGGACCGAGAAAGCGCTCTCCGTCGCCGCCGATCTCGCCAAGAACTACGGTGCCCAGGCGACCGTGGTCGGCGTCACGCAATCATCGCCGACCGACGTCGCGCCGACCCCCGCTGCCTTCGGGGAGAAGCTGTCGGCCTTCGCCGCAGCGAAGTCCGAGACGTTGGGGGTCCCTCTCGCTGCCCATTCCGAGGTCAGCCACGACATCTCGGTCGATCTGGACGCGGTCTTGCAGCGGGCCGCCGAAGGTCTCGGCGCGGACCTGATCGTGATGGCGAGCCACGTGCCTGGCTTTGCCGAGCACATCTTCGCGTCCAACGCCGGCTACCTCGCCTCCCACACCACGATCTCGGTCTTCGTCGTCCGATAGGGGCGACGCGTTTCCACCGCAGCAGAGACACGGCTCGATGCGTCGGCTGCCCGGCCAGCCCGGCGACAATCGCCGCGCGGGCTGAACACCGTTCTGTTTTCCACCGGGCGCGGAAGGATGTGGGTTCCGGGCGGCCCTCTCCAGTCACCGACTGGACGGACGTGGCCGCCCGCCGACGCAAACGACGCCGCGATCAGTCGTCGATCCAGTCGAAGGTGACCTGCTGGCCCTGATAGCCGGTCGCGTTGAACTGGTAGGTGCCGACGAATTTCTGCGCGCCGATGCCGAGCGTCCGGTGGAAGTACCAGGTCACCGTTTTGGGTCCCGCCGGGTGCTCACCGCAGACCACGTCGCCGCGGCGCTTCGTGACATAGCGCGGCTTGCCGGCTTTGAAGTGCATGCCCTTATTCTTGCCGCTGGCCGAGTTGCGCAGACAAACACGCACTTTGCTGGCGTCGTTGGAGCGCCCGCCTGAGACGATGCGGATGCGGTCCTTGCCGGTGGTCGTGCCGAAGTAGTCGTCGATCGACGGCGGCGGGGGCGGTGCCTGGGGTACCGGCGCGGGCTGCGGCGCGGGTGCGGGCGTGTAGCTGAAGATCGGTCCCTGCCCCGGCGCGGGCACGCAGGCGGCCGCGCCAAGCAGGAGGGCGAGCGCCGCGCCAATTCTGATGGACTTCATGGTCAGGGTTCCTTCCAGACTTGCAGATTAGTTCACGCGAGCGTGACGTTGGGTAAGTTCATCGTCAAGCGGAATACGATCCCGCAACGTGATATCTCAGTATCGAAGATAATCGACAATATTCTCGCCACGGCCGTTGGCCCAGCTGAAGCTGTCCGGACCCGTCACCAGGATCACGGCGCCGCTGTCGTGGCGGTAGAAGCCGTCCTCGACATGGCGGAACACCGCCGGCGCCCCGGTGTCGCCGACGCGCCGCGTCAGCAGCGTGGCGTCGTCATAGGCGATCACCTCCTCGACCAGCTCGCGCCCGTCCTTCCACAGACCGACATACTGCCCCGAGAGGAGCTGTGCCGGTCCGCTGGCCGGAACGGGCGCGGGTGCGGGCTCGCCATAGACCGGAGCCGGCGCGCCGTAGACCGGCGCCGTCTGGTAAGGCGCAGGCGCCTGTTGGGTCGGATAGGCGCTCCAGCCGCCGCGGCCGTCGGGCTGCAGCTGATACGGCGTGATGTGGACGCTGCCATCCGGCGCCGTCTGGCAGGCGGAAACGCCGGCGACGGCGGCGAGGGCAAGGGCGATCTTCGCGATGCGGCTCATGGTCTGTCTCCTCGGTCTCGGCCCCCGGGGCGTTGGCGCCGGGCGGCATTTTGTCCGTTGAGAAGACGCTACGGCGCCGGCCGTCGCCGCGGCATGGGGTCGATCCCCCAATCATCGGCGCGATCCGCAGAGCGACGTGGGGCGGGCGCCGGGTTCAGAGCTCCGGGGCGGGATCGATCAGCCCCTCGCGCAGCGCATAGGCCACGAGCTGGGCAACCGAATGGACGTCGAGCTTCTGCATCAGATTGGTGCGATGGCGGTCGACCGTCTTGATGCTGATGCCCAGCGTCTCGGCGATCTCCTTGTTTGCCCGACCGGCGACGATCAGATTCAGGGTCTGTCGCTCGCGGTCGGTCAGGCTCGCCGCCTCCGGCATCTCCTCCAGCATCGCCATGAAGCACTGCGCGATCACGCGGCGCCCGCCCAGGATGCGCGGCAGCGCCTCGTAGAACTCGGCATTGTCCTCGGCCTTCGAGAACAGGCCGTCGACGCCGCTGGAGACCAGCTCGCTGATCTTGCCGACCGCCGAGACGCCGGTCAGCACGACGATCTTGGTCTCGGGGCTCCAGCGACGGGTCTCGAACAGCACCTCGACCCCGCCGGCATGGGGCATCTGCACGTCGAGCAGCAGCAGGTGGGGACGGTGCTGGCGCACGGCCGCGATCGCCTCCAGCCCGTTCGACGCGGTGGCGACCACCGTCACGCCGCCTGGGGCGACAAGGTCAGGTGTCTCCAACGCGCCCTTCAGACCGTCGCGGACGATGGCGTGGTCGTCGGCGATTACGGCGTGAACTGACGAGAGAAGCGGCATATCATAGGTCGGTGAAGTATTTGGGCCGGCGGAGACCCTATGACAGCGCTCTCGGTCCTGCCACGCCTGATTGCCCGGCTCGCAGTCCTCACGACCGTCGTTTGCTCCCTCGTCGGCGCGGTGGCCGCGGAGGAGGCCGAGACGCCGGCGGCAGGTCACGCGCCAGTGCTGCTGCAGGACGGCCGCGGCGTTGCGGATCTGGGCGAGCGCCTGCGCTTTGCCGCCAATACCGGGCAAGGGTTGGAGAGCATCCTTGCAGCGCATCGGGGTGGGCTGCTCGCCGCCGACTTCGCCGCCGTCGCCGGCGCTAT
>JBCCSW010000422.1:0-3232 GCA_039199465.1 Pseudomonadota bacterium | reverse complement strand
CTGTTCGGCGCGCCCGAGGCCGATATTCTGGTCGGTCCCGGCAACGCCTATGTCGCCGAGGCCAAGCGCCAGCTGTTCGGCGAGGTTGGCATCGACGTCTTCGCCGGCCCGACCGAAAGCGCGATCATCGCCGACGACACGGCCGATCCGATGACGGTTGCCGTCGATCTCGCCAGCCAGGCCGAGCACGGACCGAATTCGCCGGTCTGGCTGTTCACCTCGGACGCTGCGCTGGCCGAGACGGTCGCCGGTTTGATGCCGCGGCTGGCCGCCCAGATGCCCTCGGGCGACGTGGTCGCCGCCGCCTGGGCCGCGCATGGCGAGATCGTGCTCTGCGACGATGCCGAGGAGGTGGCGACCGTCTCCGACCGCTATGCGCCGGAACATCTGCAGGTGATCGCGCGGGACCTCGACTGGTGGAGGGCGCGGTTGCGCAACTACGGCTCGCTGTTCCTGGGTGAGGGGGCGACGGTCAGCCATGGCGACAAATGCTCGGGCACCAACCACATCCTGCCGACGCGCCGTGCGGCGCGCTATTCCGGCGGGCTGAACGTGCAGAAGTTCATGAAGATCCTGACCTGGCAGCAGATCAGCGAGGAGGCGAACAGGACCTTCAGCGCCGTCGGCTCGCGCCTCAGCCGGATGGAGGGGATGGACGGCCATGCCCGCGCCTGCGACTGGCGGCTGCGCAAGTACCATCCGGGCGTCAACTGGGACTTCGACGTCGCCGATCAGCGCAGGCTGGACTGACGGCTCGCCTCGCCGCGGGGCCAGAGGTCCCGGGCGCCGCCGCCCCACCGCTGCGTCGTTTTCATTCGATGCGAAATGATCGTTGCCTGTTGATTTGGTGCAGTGCAGCGTGCTGGCGGAGGTCACATGAGCCAGCGCCAGCAAAGCCAGCGTCTTCGGATCGCCGTCATCGAGAAGGACCGGGAGCGCGCGCACCAGGTCGTCGACGCGCTGTCGGATGCCGGCGACTATGAGGTATCGGTCATCGGTGACGAGACCGGGCTCGCGCGGCGGCTCTCCTCGCTGGATCCCGACCTGGTGCTGATCGACGTCGTCAATCCGAGCCGCGACGTGCTGGAGGAGCTGGCCCTGGCCTCGGGCCCGCTGGAACGCCCGGTCGCGATGTTCGTCGAGCGCACCGACGACCGGCTGACCGCCCAGGCGATCGAGGCCGGCATGAGCGCCTATGTCGTCGACGGGCTGCACAAGGACCGGATCAAGCCGGTGCTGGATGCCGCGATCGCGCGTTTCAACATGGTGAGCCGGATGCGCCGCGAGCTGGAGGCGACCAAGGCCGCCCTGGCCGAGCGCAAGACCGTCGACCGGGCCAAGGGCCTGCTGATGGCCGCGCGCGGCATCAGCGAGGAGGAGGCCTATGCCCTGCTGCGCCGCACCGCGATGGACCAGGGGCGCAAGATCGGCGACGTGGCCGCGGCACTGGTCACCGCCGCGGATCTGCTGAAGTGAACGTCCTCGGTTTGACGTCAACGGTGCCCGCGGCCGACGAGGCGCGCCGCGCAGGGCCCGGCCGCGTTGGGCAGGGGGCATGGCGATGATCCCCGTCGAGGCCGGCTTCATTCCCCTGGTGGATGCGGCGCCGCTGATCATCGCGCGCGAGATGGGCTTTGCCGAGGAAGAGGGGATCGACCTCCGCCTCCATCGCCAGCCATCCTGGTCGGTGATGCGCGATCGCCTCGCCGTCGGCCACCTGCAGGCGGCGCATATGCTGGCGCCGGTGCCGGTCGCGATGTCGATGGGATTGGGCGGCCTCGCGGTGCCGCTGGACGCCACCATGCTGCTCTCGGTCAACGGCACGGTGATCGGCGTCTCGCCGCGCCTGGCCGACGCGATGCGCGCCCATGGCGTCAGCAACGACTTCATGGCCGCGAGGCTGGTCGGCGAGAGCCTGATCGCGGTGGTGACCGAGACGCTGCGCGTCGGCGTGCCCTTCCCGTTCTCGATGCATGCCGAACTGCTCTACTACTGGCTCGGCAGCCTCGGCCTGCGCGCCCCCGAAGGACTGGAGGTGCGCACTATTCCACCGCCGCTTATGGCGGATGCCATGGCGACCGGCGAGATCGACGCCTTCTGCGTAGGCGAGCCCTGGGGCTCGATCGCGGTCGAGCGTGGGGTGGCGGAGCTGATCCTGCCCGGCTGCGCGATCTGGCGTTTCGCGCCGGAAAAGGTGCTCGCTATGGCGCGGGCGATGATCGAGCGCGATCCCGACCTGACGCGCCGCCTGATGCGCGCCTGCTGGCGCTCGGGACGCTGGCTGTCCGACGCCGCACACCACATGACCACGGCCGAGATCCTGTCGCGACCCGGCTATCTGGACGTCGCCCCCGAGATCGTCGAGCGCTCGCTCAGCGGCCGGCTGATGATCAGCCGCGGCGGCGAGGAGCGTCAGGCGCCGCGCTTCATCGAGTTCCATGGCGGCGCCGCGCAGTTCCCGTGGCGAAGCCAGGCGCTCTGGATCGCGACGCGGCTGGCGGCGCGCACCGGGCTCGATCGCGGCGACGCGGCGGGTGTGGCGCGCGACTGCTTCCGCGCCGATCTGTTCCGCTCGAATCTCGGCCCCGTGGGCGCCGATATGCCCGGCGCATCGGAAAAGCTGGAAGGGGCGCTTCCGTCTGAGACGCCGGTCGCGTCGTCGACCGGGCGGCTGTTTCTTGGCCCTGACAGTTTCTTTGACGGACGGATCTTCGATCCGGCTGATCATTAGGCGGGCATAGCTGCCTGCTTATTGTGCAGCGCGATATGAAAAAGGCCCTTTCGCCATTTTTCCCTTGCCACGGCCAGCGCGCTTCGCATTCTCCACGGTGAGATTGGGCGGCGAGGAAGTCGTCCCATGAACCACTTCCCAGAGTTGGGTTTCGAGCAAGGCTGCTCGTTCCGCTTCGCCCAGATGGCGCGTGCGGCACGAGCGGCCTTTCGTTTTTTCCGGGCGCAGCAAAGGCGCCCAAGGATCACGGAGAACGACGATGCGGCTTAGCACCCTGATCCCGGCAGCGACCGCCTTGGTGACCATCCTCGGCGCGCAGTCGGCCGTGGCGCAGTTCCTCGATCTCGAAAAGGACGAGCTGACCTTCGGCTTCATTAAGCTGACCGACATGGCACCGCTCGCGATCGCCTATGAGAATGGCTATTTCGAGGATGAGGGTCTCTACGTCACGCTTGAGCCGCAGGCGAACTGGAAAGTGCTGCTGGACGGCGTGATCGACGG
>JBCCSW010000421.1:0-3243 GCA_039199465.1 Pseudomonadota bacterium | reverse complement strand
GGAGGCGTTCTACTGTGTTGCGGTATCGCAGTTTTGGCCCTCGGCCTGGGCGCCGGCGCGCTGGCCGTCTTCCCAACATCCCTCGTACACCGTGCCGTTCGAGTAGGCAATTTCATCCGCGGCCGCCAGCACGGCTTCGGGATCATGGCCTACTCGAACGGCACGGTGTACGAGGGATGTTGGGAAGACGGCCAGCGCGCCGGCGCCCAGGCCGAGGGCCAAAACTGCGATACCGCAACACAGTAGAACGCCTCCAGCGCGATCCGGATCGGGCGGCCTGCATCGGCCGCCCTTTTTCTTTCCGCCGCCCTCTCTCGGGGGCCCGCGCGCACTGCGAAAACCGCCGCTTGGCGGGTGGTCTTATGTAGAGCGCCCGTACCGCCTTGCCTGCGACGACGCGCGACGCACCTCCGCCCTATCCGTGGGAGGGTGCGATGGCATGGTCGCTCGAAGAACGCTGGCACACCACGGCCGGCACTGTCGCGGCGGGGCGGACGGGTCGCGGTCCGGCCCTCGTCCTCGCCCATGGCTGGCCCTGGTCGTCCTTTTCCTGGCACCGGGTCATCCCGGCGCTTGCGGAACGCTATCAGGTGCATTGGTACGACATGCCGGGCTACGGCCGCTCGGACAAGGCGCCGGACCAGGCGACCGGCCTCGACGTTCAGGGCCGCGTCTTCGCCGAGATGGTGGTGCATTGGGCGCTCGACCGTCCGCTGGTCGTCGCCCATGACTTCGGTGGCGCGACGACGCTCAGGGCGCATCTGCTTCATGGCGTCGACGTCGAGCGCTATGTCCTCATGAACGTCGTCGCCATGCGCCCCTGGGGCTCTGGTTTCTTCGACCATGTGGGCCGGCACTATGACGCCTTTGCGGGCCTGCCCGACCATATTCACGCCGCCGTCGTGCGTGCCTATATCCAGGGCGCCCTGCTCTCGCCGATCCCGGCCGATGATCTCGACGCGCTGGTGGCGCCCTGGCTGGACGAGGCTGGCCGGATCAGCTTCTACCGTCAGTTTGCGCAGGCCGACGAGGCCTTCACCGCCGAGGTCGAGCCGATGTTCGGCACCATCCGCTGCCCGGTCGACGTCATCTGGGGCGAGGACGACCCGTGGATACCGCTCGCCCGCGGTCGCGAGTTGCACGCGCTGCTGCCGCCGGGCAGCGGCTTTGCCACCCTGCCCGGCGTCGGCCACATGCCCCAGCTCGAGGCACCCGAGATCTGCACCGAGCATCTGCTCAAGGCGCTGCTTCCGCGCTAGACTGACGATGATGCCGCCCACGCCGCGGCGCATCCTGGCAGGGAGGACGATCCATGGACACCAAGCAAGTCGCCGAGGGCTTCGTCGCGCTTCTCAAGGAAAACAAGGACTCAGAGGCGGGGGAGCGCTTCTGGTCGGACGATATCCGCTCGATCGAGAGCGCGCCGGGTCCGCATCAGGACATCCAAGGCCGCGAGGCATTGGCCGCCAAGCACGCCTGGTGGGACGAGAACACCGAGGTGCATGGCGGCTCGGTCGGCGATCCGATCGTCTGCGGCGACCAGTTCATCGTGACCTTCGACCTCGACGCGACGATGAAGGGCTTCGGGCGCATGCAGATGTCCGAAACCGCGCTCTACACCGTCAAGGACGGCAAGATCGTCGAAGAACGCTTCTTCTACCCGGTGATGATGCCCGAAGGCGCCGCCTGACGGGCGCTCCTGCGGCCGCGCCGTGCGTTCGGGCGTCTTAGGTCGCACCCTCGATGTCGGCGGTGGGCGGCGATAGCGTCGCCCCCGTCACGAGCCCATCGCGGTCACGCTTGCGCGAATATAGAGTGGAGGGCCGTATTTACGGGCTTCCCCAAAGACGCGCCTTGGGTCACAACACGCCCATGACGATCCGGACGACCCTCGCTGGCCTGCTCCTCCTCCTTACGCGCCCCTGAGCGTGCCGGGACAGCGGCGCGCGCGCTCAGGGGAGAGCACGACGCGCCGGCGAGCCAGACACCGGAACCATCAGGACAGAACCCATGAGCGATACTGAGAGCACCGAGCGCACGGACGATCCGGCGCGCGTCAAGATCTTCGACACCACCCTGCGCGACGGCGAGCAGTCGCCCGGCGCCTCCATGACGCTGGAGGAGAAGCTGCAGATCGCGGCCATTCTCGACGAGATGGGGGTGGATATCATCGAGGCGGGCTTCCCCATCGCGTCCGAAGGCGATTTCGAAGCGGTGAGCGAGATCGCCAAGGTCACCAAACGCGCGACCATCGCGGGGCTCGCGCGCGCCAAGCTGCCGGATATCGACCGATGCTGGGCCGCGGTGCAGCACGCCGCGACGCCCCGCATCCACACGTTCATCGGGACCTCGCCGCTGCACCGCGAGCATCAGCTCGCCATGACCAAGGCCGAGGTGCTGGAGCAGATCGCGCTGACCGTGGCCCATGCGCGCGGGCTTTGCGACGATGTGCAATGGTCGCCCATGGACGCCACGCGGACCGAGCGCGACTATCTGGCCGAGACGGTGCGCGTCGCCATCGCCAACGGCGCCACGACGATCAACATCCCCGACACGGTGGGCTACACCGCCCCGCGCGAGAGCGCCGACATCATCGCCTATCTGCGTGAGGCCGTGCCCGAGATCGCCGGCTGCACCATCTCGACCCACTGCCACAACGACCTAGGCATGGCGACGGCAAATGCGCTGGCCGCGGTCGAGGCCGGGGCGCGCCAGATCGAATGCACGATCAACGGCCTCGGCGAACGGGCGGGCAATACCGCGCTGGAGGAGGTCGTGATGGCGCTCCGCGTGCGTCGGGACATCATGCCCTTCACCACCGGCATCGACACGGCACGGATCATGGCGGCCTCGCGCCTGGTCGCCGCCGTCTCTGGCTTTCCGGTGCAGTACAACAAGGCGATCGTCGGCAAGAACGCCTTCGCGCATGAGAGCGGGATCCACCAGGACGGTGTGCTGAAGAACGCCGAGACCTTCGAGATCATGCGCCCCGAGGATATCGGCCTGAACGCCACCAATCTTGTGATGGGCAAGCATTCCGGCCGGCACGCCTTCCGCATGAAGCTGCAGGAACTGGGCGTCGAGATCGGCGACAACGCGGTGCAGGAGGCTTTCGTTCGCTTCAAGGCGCTGGCCGACCGCAAGAAGGAAGTGTTCGACGACGACATCCTGGCGCTGGTCAGCGAGACCCAGGCGGGCGAGGCGTCGGACCATGTGAAGCTGAAGTTCCTGCGGGTGATCTGC
>JBCCSW010000420.1:0-3245 GCA_039199465.1 Pseudomonadota bacterium | reverse complement strand
TGCCGTTCCCGAGGAACAGCGTCTACACCAACTGGGACCTGAGCGCCGATCGGGCCAACGTCGCGCGGCGCCTGCTGGTGCAGGCCGGCCTCTCCGAGGCTCGGATCGCCGCCGTGATCGGCCGCGCCGCGACCGAGCCCGCCGCCGCCGATCCCACCGATGCGCGGAACCGACGCATCGCGATCAAGCTGCTCGCGGCACCGCCAGGCACGCCCGGCGGCGCGCCGCCAGCCCGATGACCCCTACCCGGCCGAGGCCCGAACGCGGCACTGCGGCCGACCGATCCGACGCCACCCGTTTCGACAGCCACTGAAAGGACTTCAGCGTGACGCTCTCATCCTCGCTCGGCGCCGGCGTGGCCGGCCTGCAGGTCAATGCCAGTCGCCTCGCCACCATCTCTGACAACATCGCGAACGCATCGACCACCGGGTACAAGCGCGCCGATGTCGAGTTCGAGAGCCTGATCGTGCCCTCGACCGCCAACAGCTATACCGCGGGCGGCGTGCGCTCGAACTCGATCCGCGACGTGGCGACCCCGGGCACGCTGACCGCGACCACCTCTGCGCTGGATCTCGCGATCTCGGGCAACGGTTTCCTGCCGGTGACCGAGACCATCGCCGCCAGCGAAGGGATCGCCAACCCGCCCTTCCTGCTGACGACGACCGGCGCCTTCTCGCGCGATGCGGAGGGGCTGTTGACGACACGCACGGGCCTCGCGCTGACCGGCTGGCGTACCAATCCAGACGGCAGCCTGCCGACCACCGTCGTCCGCACCGGGCCCGACGATCTGGAGCCCGTGCGCATCGTGCCGTTCCTGAACGAGCCGGTGCGCACCACCGATGTCGACCTGGTCGTCAACCTGCCGTCCTTCGACACCGGTGCCGGTAGCGACGGCACGCCATACACGATCCAGCTCAACTATTTCGATCCGCTGGGCGCCAGCGAGCAGCTGACCGCGACCTTCACGCCGACGATCCCCGCGACAGGTTCCAGCAACACCTGGGACCTGGTGGTCACCGACAGCGCCTCGACCACCGGCACGCCTATCGGCGAGTTCGAGCTGATCTTCGACCCCAACGACCCGACCGCGGGCGAGATCCAAACGCTCAACATCACCGGGGCCGGAGCGTTCAACGCCGCGACGGGCGAACTGACGGTCGCGACCGCCTCGGGCAATATCGACATCTTCATCGGCGGGCTGGCCGGCGGGCCGGTGCAGCGGCCGGGCATCACCCAGGTGGCCGGCGACTTCATTGCGATTTCGGCCGATGCCAATGGTAGCGGCGCTGGCGCCCTGTCGCGGCTCGAGCTCGACGATGCGGGCTTCCTGCGCGGCATCTACGACAACGGCGCCAACATCGCGCTCTACCAGATCCCTGTGGTGGACGTGCCCAATCAGGACGGGCTGGAGCTTGGCATGGCCCAGACCTTCCAGCTGACCACCGCATCGGGCAACGCAGCGCTCTACGACGCAGGCACCGCCTCGGTCGGCACGATCGAGGGGTTCTCGCTGCAGGAGAGCAATGTCGACATCGCGCTTGAGCTCACGCAGCTGATCCAGACGCAGCGCTCTTATTCCTCGAACGCCACCGTGATCCGGACGGTCGACGAGATGCTGCAGGAAACCACCAACCTGAAGCGCTGATCCCAAGCGGGCGGGCGGTGCGACCGCCGCGCCCGCCGCCACCGCTGCCACGACCGGAGGGCCCATGAGCATCCTGCAGGCCATCAGCATCGCCGAAAGCGGCCTCTCGGCGGCCGAACGCCGCCTCGCTACGGCCAGCGACGACATCGCCAACGCCCAGACGCCCGGCCATACCAACAAGACGGCCGTCACCACGGCCGGCTTCGGCGTCGCCGGGGTGCGGGTCGCGACGATCGAGCGGGCAGGCGACCCCTTCATCCAGGCCGAGCGGCGCGATGCCGATGCCGAGGCGGCGGCGGCAGGCGATCTTGCAACGGCGCAGGCCCGCATCGCCGCTGCCGTCGGCGAGTTCGGCGATGCCGACGGGATCGCCCAGCGGCTCGACGCAGCGGTCGCCGGCCTCGCGGAGCTGCAGGCCGATCCGGCATCGGCGGCGCAGCAGCGCGACACGCGCGATCGCCTCGCCGATCTGGTCGACGGCATTAACGAGGCCTATCGCACCATCGCCGCCGAGCAGACGCGGGCCGAGGCGGCGCTGCAGAACGATCTCGCCGCGATCCAGGATGCCGTCGCGACCATCGCGAGCGCCGACCGCGGTATCGGCGATCCGGTAGGCGCCCTCAGGGCCGAAGCGGGCGATGTCGCCGATCTCGCCACCGACCGGCTGAACGCCACGGTCCCGGTCGTCCCGGGCCTGGCCGCAGGTACGGCGTCCGACACGGTTGCCGTGCGCTTCGGCAACGAGATCCTGCGCCTGAACGCCGGATCCGAGCTCGCGACGGGCACGACCGCAGGGGGCGATCCTGCGGTCGTGGTCGACGGGCGGACCGTCGCCCTGTCCGATATCGCCGGCCCCGGTGCGCTGGGCGCGCGGGCGACCCCCCTCCCCGAGACGATCCCCGCGGCCTTGGCCGCGCTCGCCGCCATCGCGGGCGACCTTATCGACGCCTTCACCGGTCCGGCCGTCGACCCGACGCTGGCAGCCGGAGAGCAGGGCCTCTTCACCGACCCGCTGCGCGCGGGCGGGGCGGCACCGCCCGGCGGTGCCAGTCGCCTGTCGCTGAACGCAGCACTCCTCGCGCCCGGTGGCGAGGCATTGCTGCGCGACGGCATCAATGCGGCAGCCCCGGGCGCTGCCGCCGACGGCAGCCTGCCACTGGCCGCGATCGAGGCGCTGCGCGGCGCCGGTGGCGCATCCGGCCCGGTCGATCCCGCTTCGGTCGCCGCCGGCATCGCCGATCTCAGCGAGGCCCTCAGCCGCGCCCGCCTCGATGCCGAGGACGCGCAGGACATTGCCGAGACCCGGCGCGAGACGCTGGCCACGCTGGAGGGCGAGATCGCCGGCGTCGACCGCGATGCTGAGGTCATCGAGAGCACGCTGGTCGAGCGATACTTCGGCGCCAACGCCCAGGTCCTGAACACCGCGATCAGCATGCTGGACGAGCTGATCGCCATCGCGAGGTAAGGCCATGGAATTCGGTTTCCGACAGGAGAGCAGCCGCCCCGCCGCCGTCGATCAGCAGCAGACACTGAACCGGCGCCTCCGCGAACTGAACGACGCCCTCGGCTCCGGCCTCGCCCCGGACGCGGCCGCGGCCGC
>JBCCSW010000419.1:0-3259 GCA_039199465.1 Pseudomonadota bacterium | reverse complement strand
GCGCTCCCCCCCCCCCCGCCCCCGCCCACCCCCCCGCACCCGCCCACCCCGCCGAGCGCGGACCTCACCTCCCGCCCCACGCAGTCGCTCACGCCGCCGCCCATCATGGCCCGCAGCCCACGCTCCAGGCCCGCCGCGCGCCATCCGCTCAGCGACGACACCGCCTCGACGAAGGCCGAGGCGATGATGGAGACGGTCAGCAGCACGAAGATCACGCTGATCGCGATGTCGAGAATGACGAAATCCGTCATGGCACCCTCCCGATTGTTCAACCAATGCGGGAAGGGTGCCCGTCGGCAATCCCCGATGCGAGGGGTTTTTGCCCGCGTTGCGCCTGCGGGGCCCGATGCGTGCGGCCGAGCGTGATCGGCGCGACAGCGGCCACGGCGCGCCGTCGCAGGCGCCATCGGGGGCAGGACCGCCGCACCGGTTCAGCATCGAGACCGACGCGTCATGCGCATGTCATCGCGGCGTCTCGGCTGGTAGGTTTCAACCATTCCGTTAGTCATTTCAGAAGCTGCCGATGCCGATCGACCGCCGCCTCCGCCGCTATCAGCGCCGCGCCCCGGCGCCACCGCCCGAGCCGAACGGCGATGCCGAGGCCATCACCCGCATCGACGACCTGTCGAAGCTGGCGCGCACCACGTGGTTCGGCCTGCTCGCCTATCTGGCCTTCGTCGGCATCACCCTGCTGGGCGTCGAGGACGCGGACTTCTTCGTGCCGAGCCGCCAGACCCAGCTGCCACTGGTCAACGTCGCGATCCCGACGGCCAGCTTCTTCTGGTTCGCCCCGATCCTCGGCGTGGCGCTCTATGCCTATCTCCACCTGCAGCTGGTCAAGCTGTGGGATGCGCTGGCCAAGGCGCCGGCAGAGGTCGGGGGCGGGCCGCTCCGCGAGCGGGTTTATCCGTGGCTGATCAACAGTCTGGCGCTCAGCTTTCGGGCGGATGTGGCGCCATCGGGAAGGCCGCTGAACTGGCTGTCGGGGCTGGTCACCCGGCTGCTGGTCTGGGTCGCGGCGCCGGCGGTGCTGTTCGGCTTCTGGTGGCGCTCGATGCCCGCGCATGAGGAATGGCTGACGCTGTTCATCGCGCTCTGCCTGCTGCTGGCGCTCTATGTCGGCTTCACGAACTGGTGGCAGATGCTCAACAGGATGCGCGGCCGCGACCGCAGCCCGTGGAGCGGCTGGTTCTGGCTGAAACGACCCTTGGGCGTGATGGCGCTGGCGCTGGTCATTGCTGTCAGCTGGCTCCGCACCGAGGCTGGTTTGCAGCATACGGCCACCCGGTTCGCGGCCTTCATCGACACTGCGCTCGGAACGACGGTATCGCGCGACTTCGACGCGCAGATCGCAGCGCTCCCGACGCTCGACACCTTCACCTATGGCGAGGGTCACTGGCTGATTGGGAGGTGGCTCGAAGACGACCTTGTCTTCACTGAGAACACCTGGACGCCGCTCTCGCCGACTGATCTTCGGGCCGAGGACCTGACTTCGAAGCCTGCTGATCTGCGTGACTTCGAGACCGCGCGCAGCCGATTCCGATCGGTCTGGTGCAGGCGACAGGGCCTGGTACCCGAAGTCTGCGGTCAGCCTGCGACCCGCGCCGCGCCCGTGCCCGTTCACGTCGCTGCAAAGCGGGACGCATGGTGCAGCGATGGTCGGTACACGGCCGGCGACGGAAGAACGGACGTGCCGGCCTGCGCCCGGTTCTTCAGCGACCTCGATACCGCGTTTGGCAATGCGTGGGCGGAGGAGTGGCAGGTGCAGCTATCGGCGGCCAACCGGCTGGACCTTCGCAGCCGTGATCTCCGCACGGCCGACGTTGTAGGAGCCTTCCTAACAAACGCCGACCTCTCGGGGGCGCGGCTGGAGGGGGCGAACCTCGTCGAGGCGCGGCTGGAGGGGGCGAACCTCTTCAGGGCGCGGCTGGAGGGGGCGAACCTCGTCGAGGCGCGGCTGGAGGGGGCGAACCTCTTCAGGGCGCGGCTGGAGGGGGCGGACCTCCGCTGGGCGCGGCTGGAGGGGGCGGACCTCCGCGAGGCGCGGCTGGAGGGGGCGGACCTCTGGGGGGCGCGGCTGGAGGGGGCGGACCTCCGCGGGGCGCGGCTCAAATCTGCATCATGGGCCGGCGGTCCCACCGCCGCGCCGGCCCATGATGCAGATTTTCGAGCCGGTGAAGGACTAACGCAAGAGATGCTGTCGCGGATTATTGGGAACGAGCGAACGCTGCTGCCTGACACGCTGGCGCCGGACACGGGCGCGCCCTTCGTCATCCCATCCTGCTGGCGGGAGCCACCCGAAGGCTTTGACGCAATCGTCGAACTAGCTGGGTTGGGTATCGAGCCCTTGATTGACCAGTATCGCCGCGACTGGCGCTGTCCGGGGGAGGGGCCTGCGCCGACGACCGGGACGCCCTGGCCGGCAGACAAGCCGCCGCCCTGGGAAGAGGACGGCGGGTGAGGGTCAGTCCCGCGGCGCCAGCCGTATCCCCAGGTCCCTCAGCTGCTGGGCGTCGACCTCGCTGGGGGCGCCCATCATGGGGTCTTCGGCGCGCTGGTTCATCGGGAACATGATGACCTCGCGGATGTTCTCGGCGCCTGCCAGCAGCATCACGATGCGGTCGATGCCGGGTGCGATGCCGCCATGGGGGGGCGCGCCGTAGCGGAAGGCGTTCAGCATGCCGCCGAAGCGCTCCTCCACGATGTTGCGGCCGTGGCCCACGATCTCGAAGGCTTTGTACATGATCTCGGGCTTGTGGTTCCGGATCGCGCCCGAGGACAGCTCCACGCCGTTGCAGACGATGTCGTACTGGTAGCCGAGCACGTCCAGCGGCGGCAGTTTCTCCAGCGCCTCAAGCCCGCCCTGGGGCATCGAGAACGGGTTGTGGGAGAAGTCGAGGGTCTTGGTCTCCTCGTCCCACTCGTACATCGGGAAGTCGACGATCCAGCAGAAGTCGAACCGCTCGGTCGCGGTCAGGCTCAGCTCCTCGCCGATGACGTTGCGCGCGCGGCCGGCGACATCGACGAAGGCCGACGGCTTGCCGGCCAGGAAGAAGGCGGCGTCGCCTGCGTCCAGGCCGAGCTGTTGGCGGATCGCCTCGGTCCGCTCGGGCCCGATGTTCTTCGCGAGCGGTCCGGCGCCGACGGCCGTGCCGCCCTCCTCGCGCCAGAAGATATAGCCCATGCCGGGCAGGCCTTCCTTCTGCGCCCAGCTGTTCATGCGGTCGCAGAAGGCGCGGCTGCCGCCCGTCGGCGCCGG
>JBCCSW010000418.1:0-3262 GCA_039199465.1 Pseudomonadota bacterium | reverse complement strand
CGTGACCATGGTCGATATGGCGCTGAATGCATGGGCGCATGATCTGCACAAGGTCCTCGGCCTCTTCATTCCCCTGATCGTGACCAATTGCGCCATCCTCGGCCGGGCGGAGGCCTTCGCCTCGCGCACCGGTCCGCTCGCGGCCGGCTTCGACGGGCTGATGATGGGGCTCGGCTTCACGTTCGCCCTTGTCGCCCTCGGCGCGGTCCGTGAAATTCTGGGCGCAGGCACCCTCTTCGCAAACGCCTCGGTCCTGCTCGGCTCCGGCCTAGGCTTTCTCGAGATGACCGTGATCCCCGACTATGGCGGGTTCCTCCTGATGATCCTGCCGCCGGGCGGCTTCATCGTCCTCGGCTTCCTGCTCGCCGCTAAGAATGTTCTCGACCGGCGCCGCAGCACAGCCACCGCCAAGCCGCAGGCCGAGCGCGTTTTCACCGCCGCAGGCGTGCTCGGCCCCAAACCCTCGACAGGAGACGCCCCATGAATGTCGGCATCGCCTTCGCGCGCCCGATGGTGCAGGTCTGGAGAAACATCGACGTGCCCGACGACGCCACCGTGCGCGACGTGATCGAACGATCGGGCCTGCTCGACGAGTTTCCCGAGATCGACCTTCAGCTCAACAAGGTCGGTATCTTCGGTTCTGTCGCGAAGCTCGACAAGCAGGTGAAGGAGGGCGACCGCGTCGAGATCTATCGAGCCATCCACCCCGATGCCGAACTGCTGGAGAAAAGGACATGACCCCCATGTCGTCGACTGCGCGCGCCATGTCCGCTCCTGCCCCTACCACGACAGCAGTAAGCAGGCGGGGCGTCTTGGCTGGCCTCGGCGCGGGTGCCGCGGCGCTCGGCGTCAGCAGTGCTGCGCTGCTGCCAGCGCTTGGGCGGGAGCGCACCATCATCGTCGGCGGCGGGCCCGCAGGTGCGGAGGCAGCGCTTGCCTGGCGGCAGCGCCGGCCCGCCTCGGCCGTCCTGTTGATCGAACGCGATCCATCCCGCCTCGGCCCGCCCTCTGCAGCGGCGGCGTTCGAACGCCCAGCCGCGCAGACCGGTCTCGACACACTTCGTAGCGCTGGCGTCGACGTGGCTTTGGACGAGGCGGTGGGCGTCGACTGGCCTGCCGCCCGCCTCGCCCTCCTGAGCGGGCGCGAGATCGCCTTCGACCGCCTTGTTGTCGCCCCCGGCACCGCGCCGCTGGCCGAACCCATCCCGGGGCTCGACGCCGCTGCGCGCCATCGATGGCCGGCCGCGTGGGGCAGTGCGCGCGAGGCACGTCGCCTCAAGGCCGGTTTGCTGGCGCTCGGCGAACGCGCCCACGCAGTCCTTCGCCTGCCGGCCGCGCTCAGCCACCCGCAGGTTGCCCTCGACCGCGCCGTGCTGCTCGCGCTCTGGCTGCAACGACAACGGCCCAGTGCCCGGCTAACGGTGCTCGACGCCACGCCGGACGATACGCTCGCACGGGCCTTCCGCGCCCGTTTTACAGGACCCATCGTCGACTGGCGGCGCAGCGATGCGGGCGGCGTCGTTCTCGCACTCGACGCGCCTGCGGGAACGATAGAGACCACAGCAGGCCTGCTGCGAGCAGACCTCGTCAACTTCGTCACACCCCGCATGGCCGGCCGTCTCGCCGCTGTCGCCGGCCTCGCAGACGATAGCGGCTGGTGCCCCTGCACGGCGGATGGTCAGTCGCAGCGCCGCCCCCGAACGCTCGTGCTCGGCGACGCACGAAAGGCAGCGCTGCGCACCGTCGCAAGCGCAGAGCTTTCGGCAAACCTCAGCATCGCGGCAATCGCCTGATCGCCAAACTCCTTGGTCGGGGCGCTGTCGTACGAAGAGACAAATGGAGATGCGGGGCGAAGCGCCCGACAACGCTTGGGAGCCGCACAACCAAAGCCCTCAGCGAAGCAGAGCGACGCGGGGCGCACGGAACATGTTGGTCGATTTTGCCGTTGGACCGGTCAGTCGTTGACCGGGCTTCGACCACACTACCGCGAGCGTAAGTCGGTGCCGGGAAAAGACGCTTGGGCCGGCAAGCACCGCACTTACACGCTCCGAGCTGACTTAGAGATGCGGGCAGCAATCGTGAATAGGTGCTTGCGATGGGGCGGCGGATCAGCACGTCGCATACTGAGCTCATCCTTCACTGACCTGCTAACTTGATCGCAGTGAACGCATCATCATGATCCACCTTGGCACCGTCGCCATGCGCGCCGAACTTAGGCGCGTACCGTTTGTCTGACATTCAACGCCGGTGAGACGGTGTGGAGACGCTTTCGATCCGAACACTGCCACTGGCGCAGCCTCAGCGAAAGCTCACTTTGTCCGCACGCTCTCACCTTCCCTACGCCGCCCGGCGAGCAGATGCAGTACATGGCAGCAACCGGGGACGCGATCGCATCATCGACGCGTTCTCCCATCGGCCGGAACGGGCCGCTAGCATCAACCAAGCTTATCGGATATGACGACGCTGCGTCGCCGCAGAGGGGGGGGCCGCAGCGAGCCTCGCTTTAACCGATGCCGCGCGATGGGTGAACTGGCGCTCGGAGGCCCACTGCAGCACGATGCTCATGTTGTCTGATCAAGGCCGGGCGCTTGCTTGGGCCCAGACTGGCTACCCCTCTCTGCCCTACCCCATCGGAGCTAAGCGGTTACCACGCCGGCATAACCCCCCTCGGCGGGTATTGCGTTCGACACCTAAGCATCTGCCTCGTCAATCCAGTGGCGCTTGGCGATCGATCTCGTCGCAACCCAGATCAACCCGATGAGCGCAGGATCCGAGAGGACGTTGTAGATAGCCCATTGATCCGTGGTGAGAGCCCGACGGGCGATCTCGTTCGCGAGCCCTGAGAGGAGGGCGATCGCGATCCATGCAAAATGCAGGACGCGCCAACCCCGCTGATCGCCGCGAAAGCGAAGGCGCCGACTGTCGGGCGTATGAGAACGAAAGTCTCGTTGTTGAAGGCGACGCCGAAGCCCGTCAGCACGAGGGCGAGCACGAGGGTCGACACCGCCAGCCAAGGCATGCGCCCATCCCATCGCCACCGCGTCCCCACTGCTACCGCGGTTGCAACGACCGCCACCGCCGCCGCCCAAAGCAGCCCGCCGATGGCGTTGCCTAGCAGGAACGCCACGCCGGGAAGCAGCTCCAGGATCAGGCGGCGATCCATTCGACCTCCACTGGTGCCGGGAACGCAGCCAAGCCTCCCGACGCCTATCTCCCCGCACCATGCAGCCGCACGAGCGAGCATGGCAAACGTCAGCAATGT
>JBCCSW010000417.1:0-3269 GCA_039199465.1 Pseudomonadota bacterium | reverse complement strand
TTTCGATGCCACGTCCCATTCCCAACAGGGTCGGATCGTCGCCATGGCATCGAAACGGCCCGAGGCCGCGAGGCACATGCGCCAGGCGAGCGAGGGGCGAAAGCTACGGTCGATATCGGGGACGCCGCCCGGCCAGTGCTCGGCCGCGAAGGTCGGCCGGGCGGCCAACACGCGCGCGCCCTGCAGCACCCGCCTGCCGGACCCAGCGATGGCGGCCCCGTTCTTGGTCGCCCCGGCACCCAGCGCTGCAGCATAGACCTCGCCCCGTGCAGGCAGCACCACGGCGGCGGCCGTCACCCGGCCCTGCGCCACAACCGCGAGCGCGACCGCCCAGCCCTTCTCTCCCGCGATGAAGGCGCGCGTGCCGTCGATCGGGTCGACGATGAAGACGCGCTCGGCCGACAGGCGCTCGGGCCCGTCATCGCTCTCCTCCGACAGCCATCCATAGGACGGGCGCGCACTGCCGAGGGCGTCCTTCAGATGGGCATCGACCGCCAGATCGGCCTCGGTCACCGGGCCCTGGCCGCCCGGCTTCTCGTCGATCCCAAGCTCGCCGCGCTTGCCCCGCTCGGCATGGCCGAGTGCCAGCGCGCCGGCCTCCGCGCCGGCGGCGACCAGCAGGTCGCGATCCGCCAGATCGTCCTCGCCGGGCCGTGCTGGGGTGTCCTGGTCCGCCTCAGGCACCGAGGGTAAGGCCCTCGACGATCAGCGAGGGGACGGCCATCGCCTTGGCCATGTCGGCATCGTTGCCCGGCCTGATCGAGGCGACCATCTCGGGCAGCGCACCCGCCAGCGTCACTTCATTGACCGGATAGGTGATCTCGCCGCCCTCGACCCAGAAACCCGATGCGCCGCGCGAATAGGCGCCGGTGGTCGGGTTGATCGAGGCGCCGATGAATGAGGTCACGAGGAAGCCCGTGCCGATCTCACGCGCCAGGCCCGCGACATCCGTGTCGCCGAGCGTCATGCGCAGGTTGCTGATACCGGGCGAGGGCGGGCCGCCCAGACCGCGGCGGGCATTGCCCGTGCTCTCCATGCCGAGCTGGCGCGCGCTCGACAGATCCAGGACATAGCGCGTCAGCACGCCGTCCTCGACAACGGGCAGATCGGCGCTCGGCAGGCCCTCGGCATCGAAGGGACGCGAGGCACGCCCGCGCGGGATCAGCGGCCGCTCGATCAGGTCGATCCCGGCTGGCAGGATCCGCGCGCCCAGCTTCTCCATCAGCCAGCTCGACCCCCGCGCGACCGAGGCACCGTTCACCGCGCCGATCACATGGCCGATCAGCGAGGCGGCGACGCGCTCGTGCAGGATGACGGGCACGCGGCCTGCCGGCGGGCGCTTCGGCTTCAACCGCGCCACCGTCCGCTCGCCGGCCAGTCGGCCGACATCCTCGGGGCTCGGCAGGTCGGCGCGGTGGCGGCGCGTCTCGAAGGCATAGTCGCGCTCACGCTCCAGCCCGCTGCCGGCGATCGCCGTGACGCCCCAGCCGGTCGAGGAGCGGGCATAGGCACCGCGAAAGCCGTTGGTCTGCGCCATGGTCAGTGCCTCGCGCGACCAGGACGCCGACGCCTCGCTCACTTGCACGACGCCCTCGACCGACAGCGCCGCCTGTTCGAGGCGCAGCGCCATCGCCTCCAGCGTCTCGGGGTCGAGCGAGTGATCAGGATCTTCCAGATCTAGCGTGCCGCCGTCGCGCTCTGACGACAGCGCATCGCGTGCGGCCAGGCCGCAATAGGGATCGGACGGTGCCGAGCGGGCCATGGCGACCGCGCGGCTCGCCATCTCCGACAGCGCCGCGGCGCGCAGGTCAGAGCCTGCGACGCAGGCCTGGGCATGGCCGCCATCGGCCTCCACGATCACGCGCAGCCCGGCCTCGCGGGTCTCGGCGCGCTCCGCCTCCTCCAGCATGCCGCCGGCCACGCCGACCGACGCCGCGGTTGCCGTGGCGACGATCACGTCGGCCTCGGCAGCGCCCGCGCGCATGGCAGCCTCGATCAGCTGATCGGCGAGATCCCGGTCGTCGACCGCGGTCCCGCTCGCCGCATGTTCCATCCCACGTCCCCCCAACGGCACTACCCCATATCGGCTAAGCCGTGCCCGATCAGACCAACGCCAAGCAGTGACAGTACAAATAGCGTGAGACCCATGCCGAGCGTTCTCAGCGTCAGGTCTTCGCGCTCTGAAAGAAAATGCGCGCCATGCGCGACGCGCCCGACCATCAAGCCGATGCCGAGCAAGTGCAAGAGCCAGCCGGGCGTCCCCAGCGTCTCGGACAACGCCATCCCGACGAGCGCGAGCGGCACCGTCTCGACCGCGTTGCCGTGGGCACGAACGGCATGGAGCAACGTGTCGTTACCGCCATGCCCCAGCGACACGGCAAGACGCCGGCGCCGCATGATCACCGCCGCGCTCAGGAACACCAGCCAGAGCGTCAGCAGGCCGGCGTAGAAGGCCGTGATCTGCAGTGTCATGGTCTCTCCAGGCAGCCGCGAAACGACGGGCGGACCGCGGTCAGACCGCCTCATCCGCCGCCTTGGCCCTAGTGCGCCAACACAGGGATGAAAGCGCGCGGCCGACGCCGGTCCAGCCGATGGACGGACGGTCGCGCGATTGGTTGCAGGATACGACGTCCGGCAGGCCCAAAGGGCCCTCCAGCGCCGGTCCGTGGGCGAAATCCAAGGCCCGATCGTCGCACCGGCCGGGTGCACGCTCCGTCATCGGCCCCACGCGCGGTGCCGCCGAGCCACGGGCGGTGCGGAAGCGATGCGCCCCGGATCAGGCCCGGGCGTACACGTCCTCGTAGCGGACGATGTCGTCCTCACCCAGATAGGCGCCCGACTGCACCTCGATCAGGCGCAGTTCGACGCGGCCCGGGTTCTCCAGCCGGTGGACGGCGCCGAGCGGGATGTACACGCTCTCGTTCTCGGTCAGCAGGCGCACATCCTCGTCGACGGTGACGCGGGCGGTCCCCGACACCACGACCCAGTGCTCCGAGCGGTGGACATGCGACTGCAGCGAAAGCTGTCCGCCCGGCTTCACGACGATCTGCTTGACCTGGAAACGATGGCCGAGCCCGATGGTCTCGTACCAGCCCCAGGGCCGATAGCATTTCGGGAACTCGGTCGCCTGCACGGCGTTCTGCGCCTTGAGCGAGGCGACCACCTTGCTGACATCCTGCGCGCGGTCCTTCGAGGCGACCAGCACGCCGTCGCGGGTCGCGACGGCCACGACGCCGTCGAGGCCGAGGCCGACGAGCCGGATCGACTCG
>JBCCSW010000416.1:0-3281 GCA_039199465.1 Pseudomonadota bacterium | reverse complement strand
CTGCACGATCCGCGGGGCCGCCTTCATGCCGGAACGTCTGGC
Organism: Pseudomonadota bacterium; assembly: GCA_039199465.1. GTDB lineage: Bacteria > Pseudomonadota > Alphaproteobacteria > Rhodobacterales > Rhodobacteraceae > Thermohalobaculum. Next base: position 3,239 of record JBCCSW010000416.1, on the reverse strand, counting down.
CCGTGCGGCGGACCCGGCTGGCCGGCTGCTCGGGCCCGGCATGGCGCCGATGGTGCCCGGTGAGACGCCGGCGATCACGCTGCGCAACTTGCGCGTCAGGGATCTTGGAGCGGTCCTGGACACGGCGCTCGGCGCGGTGACGGTCGAGGACTGCTGGATCGAGCGTTGCGGGGCGCGGCCGCTGCGGCTGTCTCTCGGTGCGGGGGCGGGCAGTGGAGCGGGCGTCACCCTTCGACGGACGGCGTTGATCGACGCGATCGGGGCGGGACGGCTGAACCCGGGCGCCTGGCTGGAGATCACGCCCGAAGGCGCCGACGGCTTCGCGCCTCTCTATCGCCCGGGCCTGCCGGTGACGCTGGAAGACGTTGTCGCGCTGCCCGGTCAGACGGCGGCGCCGGCGATGGCGGGTATCGTGCTGAACCGGGATGTCGCCCTTGGCGACGGCTCGGCGGAGGAGGATTACGGCGTGGCCTATGCGCCGCTGACGCTCCGCCGCGTGCTTATGGTCACGGGCGCGGATGCTGGCGTCGCGCTGTCGAGCGGCGAGACCGGCGTGATCGAGGACGTGAGCATCGTCGCCGATGCGCGCGCCGCCGACGCCCTGCCCGCCATCCGCCACGATAACCCGTTCCGGACGCTCGACGCAGGGTTTACGATCACGCGCAGCCTTGCGGGCGCGATCGCCATGGCGGGCGCTGCCGGGGGCGATGGCGGCACGGTGGTGACGACGGGGGCCTATGGTGCAGCCTTTGTCGGCGACCCGTTGGAGCGGGCACCGCGCGACCTGACCTCAGCCAGGCGGGGATTTCGTCCGCGCCCCGGCGATGCAGCCGATCCCGATGCGAGCGGTGCGGTTGATGGGGCCGTTGAGCGGGACGGCAGTCTGAAGGCCGCACTGAGCTTGCCGGCGGCCAGCGACCTGCCCTGGGGCGTCTCGTCATGGGGCCGGGCCGCGATGCAGAGCGGGATCGGCTGGGGCGCGATCCCCGACCAGGCCAACGGTGCATTCCGGATCGTCGCCTCGCGCCGGGTAGGCCCGGCCCCGCTGGGCGTGCATTTCCATCTGGACGGCCTGACGACCGAGGAGCGGCTGTTCGACGATTTCCTGTGGGATTTCGGGCCGACCGAGGATTACGAGTTCGACGCCCTGCCGCTGGAGAGCCGGGCGCGGCGCGGTGCGCGCTATGGGCTCGGCCATGCCACTGGCCATGTGTTCGTGGGCGTCGGCACCCATCGCATCACGGTCACGCAGAGCGCCCGCGACGGCAGCGCGCGCTCGGCCGAGATCGAGATCGAGGTGCAGGACCCCGACATGGTCTTCGCGGGGCTCGACACGGTCTGTCTGTCCTTGGTCGGCGATTTCAGCGGTGCGCCGGCGGGTGCGCGGCAGGTCACGAGCTGGACCGACATGCGGGCAGTGCTGCAGCAGAACCAGCGGTTGCTGCTGCGCGCGGGCGAGGAGTTCGAGTACGACGGCGTTACCTTCGACATCGACGAAAGCCTCTATGTCAGCCGCTTCGGCGATGCAGAGGCGCCGCGGCCCAGGATCTCGCCGGCGCCAACGCAGCAGACTGCGAGCGTCCCCTTTGTGCTGCTGAACGCGCAGGACGTGCTGTTCGCGGGCGTCGAGTACCGCGACTTCTACGACCCCACCGACCCGATACCGGCCGAGGAACATCCTGAGTATGCGATCCTGAGGCGGCTGTTCGTTCCGATCGGCACGTCGCCCGGGACGGTCATTTTCGGCTGCAAGGTCTCGAACTGCGCCGGCGGGCCCGGCATCGAGCCACGTGGGTTGTTGGTGAACAATGACGTCAGCGACTGGTACAACTATGGCTCGTTCAGCGAGGATGCGACCGAGGCCGCCTTCATCGGCTGTCGGATCGCGCAGAACCCGAACACGGCGGATTTCCTGGATTTCCGGTCGCCGAACAGCGGGGAAAGTCCGAACGGCGCCGACCACGGCCCCATCCGCACGGCGCGGTCGCAACGCTGCGTGATCGCGCAGTGCCACCTGGAAAGCTGGAGCGGCTGGCCGGTGTTCTCGATCGACGGGGAGCCGTCATTCTCGATCCAGCAGCCGACGATCCGCTTCAACGTGAACCGGGCATCGCTGCCCGAGGACGGTGGCGTGATCGTCGACAACCACCTTGTGGGCGGCTTCAGCATCGTGACGCTGGGGAACACACTGACGCAGACGACCCCGATCGGCCGAAGCGAGGGCTATCTGATCGCCCGGAACTTCATGGAGGCCGAACTGCAGACCGACACCTGCGTCGAGAGCGCCTTTCCGGACACGGTCGTGGCGAGCAATGTCTTCGCGAAGCTTCGCGAACTGAGCATTCTGCCCTCGCCGCTGGGGTCGATCTTCGTGCCGCGGGATCTGTTCAATGATGTCGAGGCGACGGCAACGCCGCGCTACCTGATCGCCAATACCGTGGATTTCGACCTGCAGTTCCGTTCGGAGGACCTGCAGGTGGTCCGGATCGCACCGGACATCGCGGATGTGGTGATCGACCGCGACAATGCGATCACCGTCGATCAATACGCAAACGCGGCATCGTTCGGTGAGATTGGGCCCTTGGAGAACTATGCGCCCCTGATCGGCGGACCGCTGGACGATGCAGCGACAGGCCAGCCGCCGGTGCGCGACTACCGTGCGCGCGTGCGGCCGGCCGTGGCCGCCCGCGGTGCGCTGGAGCCGTTCTCGCCCGAGGTGCTGGATATGGGCGCGGATGCGGCGGCCGTGTCGGTCGCGGCCGGGCCGGCGCTGGCGCAGTCGGGGGTCATGACGCTGGTGGCACGGGTGGCGCGCGACGGCGCAGGGTCGCGACAGATAGTCGGCCTCGGCGCGGGCGGTGTCGAGCTCACGTCGCCCTCGGACCAGCTGCGTCTGGCGCTGACGCTGGACGACGGCTCGAGCCTGGTCGACACGGTGCTGGACGGCATCGCGCCCCAGGGCGATTTCGTCTCGCTGATGCTGGCGGTGGACCTGGCGGGCGGGCTGAGCGGCGGGCGCACCGTCAGCCTGTTCGTCGACGGGCAGGAGCGTTATGCGCAGTTGGGTGCCGCCAGGCCGCTGCTGGCCGATCCAACCGCCGCAGTCCTGTTCGGCGGCAGCGCGGCCGCGCGGCTTGAGCATGCGCTCTGGCTCGACACCGCCAATGCTTTGGACCCGGCAGAGCATTACGGCGATTTCTTCGGTTCAACCGGCACGATCCGCAATCTGGAGCCGGCGG
>JBCCSW010000415.1:0-3332 GCA_039199465.1 Pseudomonadota bacterium | reverse complement strand
GCCCGCGCAGATGCGCACCGTCTGGGGCGATCACGACCGCTTCGTCAGCACCTATTTCGAGCAGTACAAGGGCTATTACTTCTCGGGCGACGGCTGCCGGCGCGACGAGGACGGATACTACTGGATCACCGGCCGGGTCGACGACGTGATCAACGTCTCGGGCCACCGCATGGGCACGGCCGAGGTCGAGAGCGCGCTGGTCAGCCACCCGAAGGTCAGCGAAGCCGCGGTGGTCGGTTATCCGCACGAGGTGAAGGGGCAGGGCATCTACTGCTATGTCACGCTCAACGCGGGCGAGGAGCCGACGGATGAGCTTCTGAAGGAGCTGCAGAACCACGTCCGCGCCGAGATCGGCCCGATCGCCAAGCCCGACGTGATCCAGTGGGCGCCCGGCCTGCCGAAGACCCGCTCGGGCAAGATCATGCGCCGCATCCTGCGCAAGATCGCCGAGAACGACACCGGCAGCCTGGGCGATACCTCCACGCTGGCCGATCCCACCGTGGTCGACGACCTGATCGAGCATCGGGCGGTCCGATGACGACGATCCGTTGACGTCGGATGGGCTGCGCCCGGCGGCCCGTTCCGGACAGGTCGCCTGCGGCGTCGCCGATCCGCCTAGCCGTCCTCGATATGATGGATCGTCGCCTCTGGGTGGAAGGCGTGAAAGGCGAAGGCGAAGGGCACGTGGTGGGGCACGATCTCCAGCGTCCCGTCTGTGCGCGGCTTGCCGACCGTGACGGTGCCCACGTCGCGTCCCTCGGCTATCAGCGGCGTGTCCAGCGCCGAGGCCTGACCCGGCCGCCAGCGGATCACCATGTCGCCGACCGCGATCTCGCGCCTCTCGCGGAGCAGCGCGAAACTCCATGCCTCCTCGCGCCCGTCGATCACGACGACGCGCATCAGCGCGCGGCCCGGCCCGTCATAGGTGCCCTCATAGAGGAACGGCCGCGCTGCGCGGTCATAGCCGGCATAGGGATTGATGCCATAGCGCCGGAACCCCGGCACGTTCGGCACAAGCACGCGGCCGTCGGGGTGACGCGCGAGGAAATCGGCGAAGGCCTCAAGGCGCGCCGGCACGCGGGTCAGGGCGTCGCCTGCCCGCATGCCCACGATCGCCCGACCCGAGACCTGCTGCCACCAGCTCTCGGTCAGTCGGTCATACATCACAAGGTCGGACCGGCGCAGCTTGCCTGTCGTCCCGAAGGTGGTGATCTCGCCACCGACCCGCCGCTCGAACACGATGCCGGCGTTGCACAGCGGGCAGAAGGTCACCGCCACCGGCAGCCCGCCGACGGTGTCGTTCACGATCTCATGCCAGGTCAGCATCGCGAGCGGATAGGCGCGCGCATCACCCTCGATATCGAGGCTCATGACCGGTGCTACCGGAGCGAGCGTGTCGACCATGTCGTCGACCGGCACGAAGCGCGGATCGTCGATCGACGGGATCCCATCCTTCGGCGGGCCGCCCGAGAAGATCTCGCCAAAGTCGACCAGCGTCGTGTCGAAATCGGTCATTGGCCATTCGTCGGACCATCGGCTCGGATCTGCCGAAACGGGCCCGGCCGCCAGAGCGAGGATGACGCTGATCGCCGCCGCGACAGTGCCCAAGCGATGTCTCGTAGGAGGTCGGTTCATGATGCGTGTCTAGCAGGTCGGCCGGCAGGGTTTTCTCACCATTCCGTAACTGCAGCCTTGCCTGCGGTGGCCGCGACGCGGCCCTGCACCGCCCAAGGCGCGCGCCCTCGATCGATCGCAGGGCGGTGCGGTTGACAGCCGACTGTCCTCGCTGCGAGATCGCGCTCCCGACCGTGGCCGAAAGGCGCCGCCTTGTTCCATCCAGACCCGCTCGCACTGCCTGGCCAGCGTATCGGTCTGCTCGGCGGGTCCTTCGATCCGGCCCATCAGGGCCATGTGCACATCACCCTCTGGGCCCTGCACACCTTCGCGCTGGATCAGGTCTGGTGGCTGTTGACGCCCGGCAATCCGCTGAAGGCGCACGGCCCCGCCGATCTTCGTCGCCGCCTGACGGCAAGCCGCGCGATCATGCGCCACCCGCGGGTGCGCATCACCGATATCGAGGCACGTCTCGGCACGCGGTTCACCGCCGACACGCTGGCGCGGATCACGCTGCGGTATCCGGGCGTGCGGTTCGTCTGGCTGATGGGCGCGGACAACCTGGCGCGGTTTCACCGTTGGGAACGCTGGGATTGGATCATGCACCACTTCCCGGTCGGCGTTCTTGCGCGCCCGGGCGAACAGCTTCATGCGGGGCTTGCGCCGGCCGTGCGACGCTTTTCGCGGGCGCGCCTGCCCCAGCACGAGGCCGGCCGTCTGGCTTTCGCCGACCCGCCGTCTTGGGTGTTGCTGACCGGCGCGATGTCCGAGCAGTCGTCTTCCGCCATTCGGGCGCGCGGCGACTGGCCCTAGCCCGCTGTGACTGGCCCTGACCCGCTTTCCAGCGCCGTCGGTCGGACATGCTCGGCCCCCGGCCGCGCGGTGAGGCGATCGATTGTGGCCGATCAGTTGCAGCAAAGTGCGATATCCACACCGATCCGGTGTTTTGCACCGTTTTGTTTACGTCTTGATCGCCATGATGACGCCGTGATCCACCATACTGTTGACGCGCAAGCGCCGGGCTGGCCGCCCGGGTGCAGCGAGAGGGGGCTGTCGCCATGCTGAATGCACGGTACTCGCGGCTGACTGGCGTTCACCTTGACCGTTCGCGCCCGCCGGCCGCGGTGCCCGCTGCGACGTCGGGTGCCCTCGTCGCCTGCGTGGTCGCCTTGGCACTTGGCGGCGCGGCCGAGGCCGCGGCACCCGTCTTGGCGCCCGCCCCGGCGCCGCGTCCCGCCGACGTGCCGCCGCCGCCTCCCGCCACGCTCGCCATGATGAGCAAGGCGCGGATCTCCGGGGTGACCGGCTGGCTGGTCCGCGACCTGGATACCGGCGCGGTGATCGATGCGCATCTGCCCGCCCGCGCCTTCGTGCCCGCCTCGGTCGCCAAGCTGCCGACGGCCGCCTATGCGCTTGACAGGCTTGGCGCGCAGCACCGCTTCGAGACGCGGCTCCTGGCGCGCGGCACGCTGGCCGGGCGCGTCCTGACCGGCGACCTCGTTCTCGAAGGCGGGGGCGATCCTGAACTCGACACCGATGGCCTGGTCAGCCTGGCCGAGCAGGCGCGCAGCCTGGTCGACCGCGCCACCGGCGGCGTGATCGCCGATCCGGGGCCCCTCGCCCGGCTGAACGCGATCGAGCCGAACCAACCGCCCGACGCGTCCTACAATCCCGGCGTGGGCGGGCTCGCACTGAACTTCAACCGCGTGCGGGTCGAG
>JBCCSW010000414.1:0-3333 GCA_039199465.1 Pseudomonadota bacterium | reverse complement strand
CGGACTATATCGACGAGGAGATCCTTGCCGAGTTCGAGGCCGAGACCGGGATCAAGGTCAACTACGACGTGTTCGACAGCAACGAGGTGCTGGAGACCAAGTTGCTGGCCGGCGGCACGGGCTATGATATCGTCGTGCCGACAGGCGACTTCCTGCAGCGCCAGATCGAGGCTGGCGTGTTCCAGCAGCTCGACAAATCCAAGCTCGGCAATCTGGAGAACATGTGGGACGTGATCCAGGCGCGCACCGACGCCTTCGATCCGGAAGGCGCCTACTCGATCAACTACATGTGGGGCACTACCGGCATCGGCTATAATGTCGACGCGGTGAAGGAGCGGCTCGGCACCGACACGATCGACAGCTGGTCGGTGATCCTGGACCCAGAGACGATCGCGAAGTTCGCGGATTGCGGCGTGCATGTGCTCGACGCGCCGACCGAGCTGATCCCGGTCGCCCTGAACTATCTCGGCTATGACCCGAACTCGTTCGACCAGGGCGAGATCGAGGAGGCGGCCGCCCTGCTCGCCGAGGTGCGCCCCCATATCCAGCAGTTCCACTCGTCGAGCTACATCAACGAGCTCGCCAACGGGACCATCTGCCTCGCTGTCGGCTGGTCCGGCGATGTGCTGCAGGCGCGCGACCGCGCCGCCGAGGCCGACAACAATGTCACCGTCGAATACGCGATCCCAAAAGAGGGCGCGCTGATGTGGTTCGACCAGATGGCGATCCCGACCGACGCACCGAACATCGAGGAGGCGCATGCCTTCCTCGACTACATCATGCGGCCCGAGGTGATGGCGAAGGCCTCGAACTATGTCTATTACGCCAACGGCAACGAGGCCTCGAAGCCGCTTCTCAATGAAGACGTGATCGGCGATCCGGCGATCTACCCCTCGGCCGAGACGATCGACAACACCTGGACTGCGGTGCCCTATCCCCCGCGCACGCAGCGGATCGTCACCCGCGCCTGGACGCGCATCAAGACCGGGTCCTGACGGCAGGGGCGGCGGGGGTGCCACGATGACCGATACCGCCGCCGCCATGCCCATGCCCGGCACCGACCAGCAGGCGACCCGGAAGCCTAGAACCGGGCAGTCCGGCTGCCTCAAGCCTTGGCTTGAGCCGGACGCTGTGCCGGCGCTCTGCATTCAGGGCGTCAGCAAGCGCTTCGACGACGCGACCGCCGTCGACAACGTCTCGCTCGACATCCATCGCGGCGAGTTCTTCGCGCTGCTGGGTCCCTCGGGTTGCGGCAAGACAACGCTGCTCCGCATGCTCGCGGGTTTCGAGACGCCGAATGAGGGGCAGATCCTGCTGGACGGGCAGGACCTCGCCGCGATCCCGCCGTTCGAGCGGCCGGTGAACATGATGTTCCAGTCCTATGCGCTGTTCCCGCATCTGAGCGTCGCGCGAAACATCGAGTTCGGACTGGAGATGGAGGGCATGGCGCGCGCCGAACGCAAGCGCCGCGTCGAGGAGATGCTGGCCCTCACCCGACTGGAGCGTTTCGCAAAGCGACGGCCCGATCAGCTCTCGGGCGGCCAGCGCCAGCGCGTTGCCCTGGCCCGTGCGCTGGCAAAGAAGCCCAAGCTGCTGCTCTTGGACGAGCCGCTGGGCGCGTTGGACCGCAAGCTGCGCGAGGCGACGCAGTTCGAACTGGTCAACATCCAGGAGAGCCTGGGACTGACCTTCGTGATCGTGACGCATGATCAGGAGGAGGCGATGACGGTCTCGACCCGTATCGCGGTCATGCGCGAGGGACGCGTCGCGCAGATGGGCGAGCCACGCGAGATCTATGAGGCACCGCATAGCCGTTACGTTGCCGAGTTCATCGGCGACGTGAACATTCTGGAGGGCGTCGCGGGCGCCGACGGCGCGGTCGCCCTGACCGCGGGCGGCCTGGCCTGGGCGACCGCGCCGGTGGCCGAAGGACGCGTGGCCATGGCGCTGCGGCCCGAGAAGATGTCGATCGCCCGCCGCGCCGACGGTCAGCCGGTGACGCGGGACAACGCGGTGGCCGGGAGGATCGAGGATATCGGCTATCTCGGCGATATCTCGATCTACCACGTCCGCGTCGATGCGCCGGACGGGGTGGAGGCGCCGGTGCTGAAATGCGCCCGCACCAACCGATACCGGACCGAGGCCGAGGAGCTGACCTGGGACGATCCCGTCCTGCTGGAGTGGGATGCCGGCGCCTTGGTCGTTCTCGCGGAGTGACGGCGGTAGCGTCCCGTCAGTGCCACGGCGCGGGTCTCAGCCTTCCTCCTCCGGCATGATCAGCTTCAGTTCGCCGCGGCCTTCTATCGCGCGGATGGTGGCGATCACGCCCGCCTGCGCCGCCTCGCCGTCGCGCCGGCGCAGCTTGTCGATCTCCGTCATCTCGCCCTTCAGCTGATCGGCGACGCGCTGCGAGATCGCGCCCAGAATGAAGGGGACGGCCTCGCTGCCGTTGTCGCTGCCGTAGCGCAGCGCCCGTAGCAGCACGTCGCGCTCGCATTCGCGCACCACCGCGGCGATATCGCGGGTCGCGATGCGCTTGGGGATGTCGTCGAAGGTGAACATCTTGCGCCGAATGTCCTCGGCGAAGTCGGGCTGCGTCTCCTCGACATGCTCCAGGATGAAGTCGCGCATGTCGGCGCTGACATAGTTCATGATCGCGCCAACCCGCTCGGCCGGGTCGCGGCGCGGCGCGATATGCTGGTTGGTCGCGAGGAAGTCGCGACTGACCGAGGCGCCGATCGCCTCGATCACGTTCACGTCCAGCGACTGCGTGCGGGTGATGCCCATCACGACCTCGCGCGCGCGGTCCTGCTCGAAGCGGTTCAGCACGCGCGCGGCATGCTCGCTGGAGAGCTTGGAGAGGACCACGGCCGCGGTCTGCGGATGCTCGCGCGAGAGGAACTCGGCCAGCGCCTCGTCGCTGACCTTGGCGAGCTTCTTCCAGACATTGGATGCAGAGGGCGAATCGATGTCGTCCAGCAGGCGCGTCAGCAGGCCGTCGGTGACATGCGGCTCCAGCATCTCGCGCGCCATGCCGACGCCGCCGCGCACGACGTCGTCCTGCATGCGGATCGCGTCCAGGAATTCGGCGATCACGTGGCGCACCACCTCGGGATCGACCCGTCGCAGCCGCGCCATTGCGGCGGTGAAGTTGCGGAGTGAGCCTTCGTCAAGCGCCTCGAGGATCGGGCCCGACGACTCGGGACCGAGGGCGGCGATGACGATGGCGGCTTTTTCGGGCGAGCTGAGTGTGGCGAGCGCAGGGGGCCGTGGCGCGCGCTTGTCGCCGTTTGCGCCAGGTCCCCCAGTGTCGCGCGGGGTCGCCGGCACCGG
>JBCCSW010000413.1:0-3336 GCA_039199465.1 Pseudomonadota bacterium | reverse complement strand
CTTTGCACAACCAGTCGAGGCAGACGCCCCATCGAAGGGCGAAGTCGCGTACAGGGCCGAAGCCCTCGATCTCCGCATCGGTCAGCGCCAGCGCCGCTCGGGCTTCGTCTGCCGGCATTGGGTTGGGAAAGGCGACGGTCGCGACGGAGAAGGTGTCCACCACCTGCCTGATGCGGGCGCGGATGGCGGCAGGGCACATCCTGCCAGCCGGGTGGGCGTCAATCGCGACGGCTTCGACAGGCAGGGCAGCCGCCGGCAGGGCGGCCGAGGCGGTGAGTACGGTTCTGCGGTTCATGGAAGGCTCCTCTCGCAAGGGGTTTCGGCGTGCGAGAAGGCCAGTTTTTCGGCTGTCTGGTGACATAGTGGTGACATGGCAGAGAACGCCTCAAGCCAGAACACCGCTAAGCTATTGATTTTGTTGGTGGGCCATGAAGGACTCGAACCTTCGACCAAGTGATTAAGAGTCACCTGCTCTACCAACTGAGCTAATGGCCCTCCGGTGGCGGGTAGCTAGAGGCAGGCGGCGCGTCGGTCAAGGCCGTGTCCCGCGACGCGCCGTCTCGCCATGGTCGCATGCATAACCGTCATCCCGAACGCTCTTTCCGCAGATAGACATAGAACGCACCGGCGCCGCCGTGTCGGGCGTGCGCCTCAAAGACGCCGACGACGCGCCTGCCATAGGGGCCCTGGCGGATCCATCGCGGCGCGGCATCGCGCAAGACACCGCGGCCCTCGGGCAGCCAGGGCGCGTCCTCTGGCGCGCGAGAGCCACCCTTGCCGGTGATCACCAGAACGACGCGCAACCCGGCCGCCAGGGATTGGGCCAAAAAGCGGTCGAGGCGGCGATGCGCCTGCTCGGCAGTCAGGCCGTGCAGGTCGAGGCGAGCGTCCGGATCGCGTAGGCCTTTGCGAAGCCGCTCGGCCGTGCGGCGGTCAAGACCCGCCTCGGGTCGACCCACCGGACCGGGCAGCGGATCGCCGAGGCCGAGGTGGCCGAGACCAGCCATTCGACCCGATCGGGCCTGCCAGCCCGGTGCTGCCGCATCCCGTGTCGGCGCCGACTGCCCGTTGGTGCACGCATGGGCGGCGCCGAGACGGATGGAGCGCGTGACGCCGCCGATCCCGATCGGCGGTTGCTCGACGTCGGCTGCATGGCTGGGCCCCGCATGACGCGCCGTCGGTTCGGTCGGTAGGATCGCCCGCGATGGAGCAGCGTCGGTATCAGATATAGACGCCGCGCCAGCCCGCCGACGCTCGGTGGTCCGCGCTACGGCATCCCAGGCGCGCCGTTCTTCCGGCGTCAGAACCCGGCCCCGACGGCGGGTCACTCCGTGCTCGCCGCCAGAGACCCGCGATCGATCAGGCGGTAGAGCGTGCCGCGCGCGTTCAGGCCACGTGCCAACTCCCAGGCATCCGACCCGGTGCCGGTGAACAGATCGACGCGCCCCGGTCCCTTGATGGCGGCACCGGTATCCATCGCCATCACCAGCCGGTTGACCGTCCCGTATTTCGGATCGTCAAAGCTCAGCCAGAACAGCGCGCCGTAGTCGTGATGGTCGGTATCGACGGCGACCGCATGGCCCGCTGGCAGCGGCACGCCCATGGCACCGACAGGGCCGTCCTCGGGCGCCAGTTCGCGACGCTCGGCAAAGAAGACATAGGACGGATTGCGCGCCATCATCGCAGCGCCACGGACCGGATCGGCGCGCAGCCACTTTCGGATGCCGCCGCCATCGACCTCGGCCATCAGGCCCTCGTCGCGCATGATCCGGCCGATGGAGCGGTAGGGGTGGCCATTGCGCCCACCATAGCCTAGCCGGACGAGCGTCCCGTCCGGCAGTTCCAACCGACCCGACCCCTGGATCTGAAGGAAGTAGAGCGCGACCTCGTCGCGGAGCCAGTAGAGCGCCGGCGCGACACCGTCGAGCGCGCCGGCCATGATCGCGCCGCGTTCGGGCAACCGGCCATCTTTGTCCGGCGGCGGGCCCAGCACCGGCACCGGGTACGCGGCAGTACGCCTGCGCTGAGCCGGGATCACCGGTTCATAGTAGCCGGTCACATGGGCCTCACCTACCGGCCGGGCCACGAAGCGTCGCGCGAAGGCCTCCGGTGTCAGCAAAGCGTCAGCATCGAAGGGTGGATGTGCCGATAAGGCCAGGCGCGCGGCATCGTAGGCGCTAACACTCCAACCGGGCAGATCCATAGCCATCGCGTCCGGTGCGACCCCGATGCAGGCGGCGGAAGCACCGAGCATGCCGAGCACTCTTCGGCGCGTCACGCCCATCGCCGGTCGTAGCGGCACTGGACGCACGCCGTGTGCGCCCGCACCGACCGGCACCGCCTGCACGTCAGTCGCCCGTCGCCGTTAGCAGCCAGTTCGGGTTGGGCGCACCCATGACGCGGCTGAAGGTCCAGACATCTGTCTGGCGGCGGATCTCATTCGGGTCGCCTTCCACGATCCTGTTCTGTGCGTCGCGCACCGCCGTGATCATCTCGCCGGTGAAACGGAGGGTGATGTCGGCTTCCTGCGTCTCCGCATCATAGGACGCCGCGACCAGGCGAAGATCGCGCACGCCGATGAAGCGTGCCTCCACCGTCAGCCCGTCGTTCTCGCGCTCGTCGATCACACTCTCGAAGGCACGGTGGACATCGGGCGCCAGCAGGTCGCGCAGCAGCGAGCGGTCGCCCTCCTCATACGCCATCAGGATCATCTCATAGGCATGGCGCGCGCCACCAAGGAAGCCCTCCAGGTCGAAATCGGGCTCGGTCTCGCGCATCGCCCGCACCGCCTCACGCGCCTCGGGCGGCAGGCTTTCGTCATCGGCCGCCGCCTCGACCGCCGGCTCCACCGGCCGGACGGGCGCACCGCCACCGGCCTCAGTCCCGCCTACACGCTCCGGCGGCTCATATCCCGTGCGCGTCCCGATCACCGATTTGAGGCGATACAGAACGAACGCTGCTATCGCGAAGAGGATCAGCAGTTCGAGGAGCTGCGTGTTCATAAATCCTGTCCGTTGTTTCATTCGTTAGCGCACGGACATGCTCGATATGGCGGCCCCGCCGCCACCGGCAACCCATGGTGACCTCATTCCCTGTGCCTATGTAAGGGGAGGAGGCGGGTGAGTCCACGAAGCGACTCGTCCTCTACGTCAAGGAGACGCGGATGATCCTGTTCTTGGTCCTCGTGGCGGTCCCGATCATCGAGATCGGGCTGTTCATCGAGGTTGGTGGTTGGCTGGGTTTGTGGCCGACACTCGGCATCGTGATCCTGACCGCGATGCTCGGTACGGTGCTGCTGCGCCAGCAGGGCGTGGGTGTGCTGGCCGAGCTGCAGCG
>JBCCSW010000412.1:0-3340 GCA_039199465.1 Pseudomonadota bacterium | reverse complement strand
CCACCTTGTTGTCGATGACGCCGCCGGCTGGCTCGCCTATGGCGCTCTCGACGGCGCCGTGCGGGCCATTGATCTCCTGACTGGGGAGACGATCGCGGATCTCTCAACCGAGCGCCGACCGATCCTCGCGCTCGTGCGGGCACCGGGCGGGCGCTTTCTCGCGACGGGGGATGGCGAGGGCTACATCACGGTCATCGACAGCGAGCGCTGGACCATCGAGCGCGATTTCCGCGCCGCGTTGCGCGGCCCGATCTGGGCGCTGGCCTGGGCGCGGACGCCGCCGGTGGACCGGGGCGGCTCCTTGCCGGCGGGATCGCGGACGAAGCGGCGCTGTGGCCGGTCTTCGGAGACAGCAAAGAGGGCGCAGCGCTCTTCGCCGGCGGCCCGCGCGCCTTCCATACCGACCCCGCCGAGATGACCAATGGCGAGCGGCAGTTCATGCGCAAATGCTCGATCTGCCACAGCCTCGACAAGGAGAGCGGACGCAAGGCGGGGCCCAGCCTCGCCGGCGTCTTCGGGCGCCGGGCGGGCACGCTGAAGGGGTACCGCTACTCCGAGGCGTTGGTGTCGTCCCCCATCGTCTGGACCGACGAGACCATTGCTGCCCTCTTCCGGGACGGGCCGGACGTGGTGACGCCGGGGTCGAAAATGCCCGTGCAGCGCATTGCGCGAGAGGCTGACCGCCGTGACCTGATAGACTATCTAAGGCGCGAGACCGGGGCGGATGCGACCGACCCGGCCCAACAAACATGAGAGAAGGTCGATGAAAAGCGGGGAGAAGACGTCGATGAATGCCATGGTTGCCGCCATCCTGGCCGCGGCGCTGATCTCGGTCGGCGCCTGGTACACGCTCAATCAGATGGGCTTCTCGAGCGCGCAGGTCTACCAGAAGGACAGCAGCGTCCGTCTCGACTGAGGCTGTTCTGGGCATCGCGGCGGAGGCTCTGGCCCCGCCGCTCGTGGTTTGCGTGACCGTCAGACACCGCCCGTCACCGGGCATCGCTGCCATGGAGTTGCATGATGCTCGCCCTAGCCCTGGTGCTCGACGCGGTCATCGGTGAGCCAGAGCCGCTGTGGAAGCGGGTGCCGCACCCGGTGGTGCTCATGGGCCAGCTCGTCGACATGCTCGACGAAGGGCTAAACGACGGCGACTTTCGGTACCTCAAGGGCGTTGCGGCAGTCTTCGTCCTCGTGATTGTGACAGCGGCACCAGCGCTCCTCCTGAGCGTCGACCTCTTCGGCGGGATCTTCGAGTTTATCATCGCTGCCATCCTCCTCGCCCATCGGAGCCTCGTCGACCATCTGAGCCGCGTGGCCGAGGCGTTGGGGGAGGGACGGGAAGCCGCGATAGAGGCAGTCTCCCACATAGTGGGGCGCGACACGACGGTTCTGGACGAGCCGGGCATCGCACGCGCTGCCATCGAGTCCGGCGCCGAGAACTTCTCTGACGGTGTTGTGGCCCCAGCCTTCTGGTTCCTGATCTTCGGCCTGCCGGGCATCGTGATCTACAAGGCCGTGAACACGGCCGACAGCATGATCGGCCATCGGACCGAGCGTTACGCGCGTTTCGGCTGGGCGGCCGCCAGGCTCGACGATGTGCTGAACTATGTGCCTGCGCGCCTAAGCGCCGTGCTGATATCGGCAGTGTCTGGAAAGGGCGTGCAGCCACTGCAGGTCGCGTTCAGGGACGGCTGGCTTCACCGAAGCCTCAACGCCGGATGGCCGGAAGCTGCGATGGCCGCGTCGCTCGACGTCGCTCTGGCCGGCCCGCGGCACTACGCCGGTAAGCTGACCGACGATCCGTTCCTTCATCCGACCGGCCGTAAGGACCCGGGCCCCGCCGATATCCGCGCGTCGGTCACCGTTCTTTGGAAGGCTTGGGGCCTTCTCCTGGCGATCGCGGCAGTGTTGTGGTTGCTCGCCTTCGCTTGGGGCTATGCGTTCGGTTGAAGCGCGTCGAGCAGCCGGTCCTCGAAGCCCGCGCCGAGAATCCAGCCTTCTTCCTCGACGACGCGGTCCCTTTCCTCGGCCGTCAGATCGGCCCCTTCGAGTGCGAAGAGCGGGCCGAGGTCTCGAGCGCGGTCGAGCGCCGAAAACGCCGTGGCGAGGAGGCTGACCTGCGCGCGGTCCTTGATCGCGTCGTTCGACGACCGCACTGCGGGGTCGACAAGGCTGGGGTAGATCTCGGCAAGGATCACGGTGCCGGGCGCGACAGGCGACAGGTCAAGCCCCGTCTCGAAGGGCCAGACCTTCGCGGTGATGTCAGGCTGCCGGCGAAGGCGCTCCAGCGCTGCGATCCCGGTGAGCGCCTGGCTGCCCACGCTGCCTGTGTAGGCAAGTTTCCACACGGGCTGCGCGCGTTTCACGCGGCGCTCTGCGAGACGACGCTCCGAGGGAAGGACGTTGCCGTAGCCCGATGGCCGGGTGGCGGGCAGGTTTGCGAGAACGCGCTGCGCCGGGCGCCCCCAGAACGGGCCAACCGGGCCGAAAGCCGCGTTCAGGCGTGCGGCCAGCACAAAGCGGTTGTTCGCGTTCCGGGCACCTTCTTCGAGACTGTCGGCCAGGCTTGCCCAGACATGATGCCAACCTCGGCGCCCGGGTGCTGCGCCGAAGACCGAGGCGGCAGCGCCCGCCGGGTAGCCGAAGGGAAAGTCGAAGCTTGCGAGCATGCGTTCGCCGCGCGCCGCGCCGGCCCTGACCCGGTCGGCCAGGAGCTCCATGGCGTCGATGCGGGTGCGCGGGTTGTCGACGTGCAGGCCATCCGCGGCGAGGTCGGCGATCCAGATACTGTCCTTGCCGCGCTTCGGCGTCGCGGCGGCGGACCAATCGACGACAATCCAGCGGTCGAAGAGTTGTTGCGGCATGGGGGGCACTTTGTCTTGTCCAACGCATATTGTCATCTGCAGCAGCCGCTTGCGCCGGGCGGCCGCGCGCGCGAAGGCTGTGCGGCTGAGAGGGCGACGCGCAGGCAGGGAAGGGTACGGCGATGCTGCGGGAAAGGGAGATTGCAGCACCGGGGCACGAGCTGGCCGAGGCCCTGACAGCGCGCCTCTCGCAGAAGACCATGCCCCCCGGCGCCCTGGGTCAACTCGGGGCGCTGGCCGTCGCCCTCGGCGTCGCGCAGCGTCGAGAGGCGCCAGCGGGTGGCCCGGCCGAGGCGCTGCTCTTTGCGGCCGATCACGGGCTGGTGGCTGCCGGCGTCTCCGCCTGGCCGCAGGAGGTCACGGCGCTCATGGTCGAAAGACTGGTCCTGGGCGATGCCGCAGCACCCGTGCTTGCGCGCGCCGCGGGCGCGGATGTCACGGTCGTCGATGTCGGCGTGGCCGGCGCATACCGTGTG
>JBCCSW010000411.1:0-3349 GCA_039199465.1 Pseudomonadota bacterium | reverse complement strand
TGCGGGTGAGATCGCCGCTGGCGAGCTGGACGAGAACGAGAACGAGATCGGCGCAGGCGGGGCGGGCGAGGGCGCTGCCGCATGAGGCTGCGTCTGGAGCCGCGCGGCGAGCCAACGCTCGGCCTGCTGGTGGCCGCCCCGACCATTGCGGTCCTGGCCACGCTGCTCGCCGGCGCGCTGCTGATGGGCGCGCTCGGCCGGCTACCGCTGGAGGCGCTCTACGTCTTCTTCGTCTCGCCGCTGACCGACGGCTACACGCGGGCCGAGGTCGCGGTGAAGATGGTACCGCTGGCGCTGATGGGCGCGGGCCTGGCGATCGGCTTTCGCGCCAATGTCTGGAATATCGGCGCTGCGGGCCAATACACCTTCGGCGCGCTGGTGGCGGGCGCGCTGGCGCTGCAGTTCCCGGGCGAGACGGTGGGCCTGCACTGGCTGGTGCTGTATCTGATCATCGGCACCGCGGCGGGCATGGCCTGGGCCGCGATCCCGGCCTTTCTACGCACCCGCTTCAACACCAACGAGATCTTGGTCACGCTGATGCTGACCTATGTCGCGGCGCTGATGCTCGACTGGGCGGTGCGCGGCCCGCTGCGAGACCCGGCCGGTTTCGGCTTCCCGCAGTCGCGCGATTTCCCCGACGCTTTCCTGATGCCGGTGCTGTTGCCGGGCACGCGTCTGCATGCGGGCCTGCTGATCGCCATCCCGGTGGCCATCGGCCTGGCGCTGATGCTGGCGCGCATGCGCCGGGGCTTCGCGCTTCGCGTCCTCGGCGCCGAGCCGCGCGCCGGTGCCTTCGCAGGGTTCTCGCAGAACCGCTCGATCTGGTTCGCGCTGCTGCTCTCGGGCGGGCTCGCCGGGCTTGCCGGCGCGATCGAGGTCTCGGCCACCGTCAGCCAGCTGCAACCCGACATCTCGGCCGGCTACGGCTTCACTGCGATCATCGTCGCCTTTCTCGGCCGGCTGAACCCGGCCGGCGCGCTGCTCGGCGCCACGCTGATCGCGATCAGCTTCATCGGCGGTGAGAACGCGCAGATCATGCTGAACATGCCAAAGAACGTGACGGCGTTGTTCCAGGGGCTGCTGCTGTTCTTCCTGCTCGCCGCCGATACGCTGACCCGCTACCGCATCCGCCTCGCCGCGCCCGAGGCCCCCGCCGCCGAGCCGGCCCGCGCCACGGCGGAGGAGGCCTGATGGAGGCCTTCGCCGCCTCGGTTCTGGTCGCTGCGACCCCTTTCCTGTTCGCGGGCCTTGGCGAGCTGGTGGCCGAGCGCACGGGTGTCCTGAACCTCGGCGTCGAGGGGATGATGCTGGTCGGCGCGGTCGCTGCCTTCGCCGTGACGCTGACGACCGGCAGCCCGTATCTCGGCGTCATGGCGGGCGCGCTGGCCGGCATGGCGCTGGCCGCGATCTTCGTGCTGGTCTCGGTGCTGATGCTGGCCAACCAGGCGGCGACCGGACTGGCGCTGACGATCTTCGGGATTGGTGCCTCGGGCCTGTTCGGCCAGGGCTATGTCGGCGAGACGGTGGTGCCGCCCGAGAAGATCTTCATCCCCGGGCTGTCCTCGGCCGGGGCGCCGGGGCGCATCCTGTTCGGACAGGACCCGCTGGTCTATGCGGCGCTGGCGCTGGCCGTCCTGCTGTTCGTCATGTTGCGCTTCACGCGGCTCGGCCTCTGGCTGCGCGCGGTCGGCGACAGTCCCGAGGCGGCGCATGCCATGGGCCTGCCGGTCATCCTGATCCGCAGCCTCGCCGTGCTGTTCGGCGGTGCCATGGCAGGCGTGGCGGGGGCCTATCTGAGCCTCGCCTACACGCCGATGTGGGGAGAGAACATGACCGCGGGGCGCGGCTGGATCGCGGTCGCGCTGGTGGTCTTCGCGACCTGGAAGCCGGAACGCCTGGTGCTTGGCGCCTTCCTGTTCGCGGCCTTCACCCAGCTTCAGTTCTATGGCCAGAACGTCGGCCTGCCGGTGCCGAGCCAGGCCTTGGCGGCGGTGCCTTATCTGGCGACCATCGCGGCGCTGGTGCTGATCAGCGTCAATCCGGCGATCGCCCGTGCCAACGCCCCTGCCTCGATCGGGCGCGCCTTCTACGCCAGCCGTTGAGGTGAGTTCCCGAGACAGGCGGTATCGCGGCTGGTCGCCGCGATCGGTCGTTGCGGGATCGCCCGGACTTGCCGCTATGGCGGATGCCGCCAGATCGCGATTGGGGCTGGGGAGAAGCCCCGGGGGCTTCTGTTCGAGCGTGGTCGAAGATCGGGGCGCGTCAAGGACGGGCCGGCGGTGCCGGTCGCTGGCGCGATCCTTGACCCGCCCCGATCTTCTTTGTTGTGCCTGTTGAGCAGGCAGGCTCAGGGCCGATGCCTGGCTGCGCGTCAGTTCTTCGCCCACGATTCCGTGAAGTGCCTTCGGGATTGGCGGGCGGGCTGGATTTCGCTATCGCTCAGCGAAACACTCCGTGACAGGGAATGCATCATGCAGCGCCGTACACTTCTCACCCTCACCACCACGCTTGCCGCCGCCGTCGCCACCCTCGCAGGGCCTGCGGTGGCCGCCGACGACCCGTTCCGCGTGGGCTTCGTCTATGTCGGCCCGGTCAGCGATCATGGCTGGACCTATCAGCACGACCAGGGCCGACAGGCTATCGAGGATGCCTTCGGCGAGGCGGTAGAGACCACCTTCGTGGAAAGCGTCAGCGAGGGTCCCGACGCCGAGCGCGTGATCCGTCAGCTCGCCGCCACCGGGCACGACCTGATCTTCACCACTTCCTTCGGTTTCATGGATCCAACGGTGAAGGTCGCGGAGCAGTTTCCGGACGTGAAGTTCGAGCATGCGACCGGCTACAAGCGCGCCGACAACGTCTCGACCTATTCCGGCCGCTTCTACGAGGGTCGCCATATCATCGGCGAGATCGCCGGCCAGCTGACCGAGACCAACAAGATCGGCTATATCGCCTCGTATCCGATCCCCGAGGTGATCCGCGGCATCAACGCCGCCACGCTCGCGGCGCGCGCCGTCAATCCCGAGGTCGAGACGCAGGTTGTCTGGGTGAACACCTGGTACGATCCGGGCAAGGAGGCCGATGCCGCCAAGGCCCTGATCGCTCAAGGCGCCGACATCATCATGCAGCACACCGACAGCCCCGCCGCCCTGCAGGCGGCCGAGGCCGCGGGCGTCAAGGCGTTCGGCCAGGCCTCGGACATGAAGCGCTTCGCCCCCACCGTGCAGTTGACCGCGATCATCGACGACTGGGATCCCTACTACATCGCCCGCACCCAGGCGGTGATGGACGGCACCTGGGAGAGCGTCGACGTCTGGCACGGCCTGGCCGAGGGCATGGTCGTGATGGCGCC
>JBCCSW010000410.1:0-3362 GCA_039199465.1 Pseudomonadota bacterium | reverse complement strand
GGCGTGACGGGCGGCCAGCGGTCCCCGTCGGCACGGCCGGCTGCGCCGCGGCGCACCGTCGACACCTGGCCGTCGGGCAATGGGAGCAGCACCTCTTCGGGCCTCGCGTCCTCGGCCGGGCCGAGCGCCCTGGGCCGTCCATTGGCCGCGATCCTCTCGCGCGAGGATGGTGCGGCGCTCCGCCGATCCAGCAGCCGCGCGGGCAGGGCGGCGCCTGGGTTGCCGACGGGCGCGGTCTCGCGCGGCGTATCGGCAGTGGGCGCAGGTGATGGTGCGGCACCCGTCACCCTGACGCCAGGTCCTGCCACGGCGTCGTCGAACACGACGACGGCCTCGCCCACGAGCCCAGTATATGCAGGCGCCGAGGACAGCAGATCGCAGGGGTTGCCGGTGATCGCGAGCGCCTCAGCCTGCTCATAGCCTTCTGCGGCGCGCCAAGCCTGCGAGGGCACCATCTCGACATCCTGCAGCCCGGCGATATGCGAAAGGGCGAACCAGGCAAGGGCCGCGTCGCGGTCGTCTTCGGCGTAGACAGCGATCGGGACGCGGCCCCAGGACAGATCCAGCGCCGTCAGCCGTGCCGCGGCGTCCAGCGCCGCCTCGCCCAGGCTCTCCGCGCGCTGCTCGAACTCGGAACAGCTTGCCGTGTCGACATCGATGCGGCCGATCCGGATTGCGGCGGCGACAGGCGCCGGGCGCGGCGCGCCGGGCCGCGCCGTCTCGGGCCCGGCCTGGGCATCGGTCAACGCGGTCGGCACGATCTCCTGCGCGCAGGGCTCGGTTTGGCGATCCGAGGTGGTCCAGCCGGCGCGGCCCCCAGCCATGATCGCGACCTGATCCAATCCGGCATCGCGCAGCAGCCAATGGACCAGAGCGGCATCGCCGAGCGCCCCGGCCCCGTCATGCACCAGCAGGATGGGCCGATCATCCTGCAGGCCGCCGCGACCGATCAGAGCGCCCAGCGCAACGGGCCCACCGCGCGTCGCGGCCGCTTGCCAGGCGGCCGCATCGATACAGGCCGCGCCCGGCAGCACACCATCGGACCACGTCTGAGCCGGGCCGAGATCGACGACCTGCGGCGCGTCACCCCCGTCTATCAGCGCCTCGGCCATATCGGGCGGAATGAGCGACAGCACCCCGGGTGCGAGGGCGACGGCGCCCGCGCCCTCAGCATCATGCCAAGACGGGATGCTGAGCGGCGCCAGCGTGTCGCGATCGAAGGGATCGAGCGCGGTGACCGTGACCTCAGGCTGGGACCCGGCTGCCGCATTCCTCTCGAAATCGGCGATGACCGAGCGGGCGTTCGGCACCGCCCGGCATGGGACCGACAGGACCGTACCGACCTCGAGCACCCAGGGATCGTCGCCGACGGCTCGGCGGTTCTCATTGTAGACGCGTCGCCAGTCCTCGACCCGACCATAGGCGCGCTCGGCGATGTCGCCCAGCGTGTCGCCGCGGACGACCCGATAGGGCACGCGGCAGGTGTCGTCGGTCGCAACGGGCTGCGGGCCGGCCTGCTGGGCCGCCGCCGGCAGCGCCGCGATGACCCCCGCCAAGACCGCCGTGCCGACGGCAGGACGCCTCACCGAGCGCCATGACACCGACGTGGCGGCGTGCTTTGGGTTCGACGACAGGGCCCGGGCCAGCGCCCCGGCAGTGGAGGATAACAGCGCTTTGCCGCCACCTAACATCCGGCCTACCAAAAGCTCGACGGCTGACCGCCCACCGGCGCCGCCACACCCCAGCATGACTTAACAGGATCCATGTTGGAAACGCGGCAAAAACTGGAAGGTTTAGTCTCTCCAAGCGACAGCTTTTCGCGCATAACGCGTGGGATTTCGCGCGTTGCGCGAGAAATCCGAGCCGAAACCCCGATCCCAGCCCGACAGGTCGAGTCGGTCGCGCAGCCGATGGGATGGCAATCGTCCTGACAATCGGCATGCTTGGTGGGGCAAATGGTGCGTCGGGCGCAGGCCGACCGGTCCGCGCCACGCCGTCGGCCGCCGTCGCCATATACTGACGGCGTGTCGGCGGCCCGAACGGTAAGGAATGCCCAGTTGTCCCTCCTCGCCCGTCGCCTCCTCGCGTTTCTGCTAGGCATCTGGCTGGCGGTGCCGGCGGCCTGGCTGGTCAGCATGTCGGCCGCGGCGCAACCGGCGGCCGGTATGGGGCTTGGCAGCCAGGATGGCCCCGCCGAGATCGCGACCGACAGTCCCGAGGCCGTGCGCGAGGCCGTCTCGCGCCTGACCGATGCCGAGGTGCGCCAGATGCTGCTGGAAAGGCTGGACGCGGTCGCAGCCGAGCGCGCCGCCGATGCCGAGTTGGGCGTCGGTGCGGTGTTGACAGCGGCCGGCGAAAGCCTCGTCACGTCGATCACCGGCGCGGTCTCCAGGATCGGCAACATCCCCGCCGGCGTGTCCCAGGGCTTCGGGCGCTTTTACGAGCCGCGCGGCGCCACCGGGACACTGCACTTGATCGCCGTCCTGGTGCTTGCGCTTGCCGTCGGTCATCTGGCCGAACGTCTGATTTGGTGGCTGACCCCTGCCGCGGCGCCGCTCGCCGCCGATGCGCGCACCGGCATGCCCTCGCTCGGCGCGACGCTCGAGTTTCTGGTCCGACGCTTCGTGTTCGAGGGGCTCGGCCTCGCCGCCTTCATCGCCGCCGCCTGGGGCGTCATGGCGACGGTGCATCCGCCCGAGCCGATCAGCTATCTGATCCTGACCTTCTTTCTGTTCGGCCCAGTGCTCCTGTCGCGCATTGCGGTGGCGATCGGCCGCTTTCTGCTGGCGCCGCAGCAGCCCGAGTATCGCCTGCTGCGCGTCGACGATGCCGGGGCACGGCTGCTCACGACTGCCATCGCGGTGTTCGCCGCGCTTGTCGGTCTGCGCATGTATATCCTCAGCTTCATGGGCGGGCACGGGGTCGATCTCGCGTCGATGCGGCTCGGCTTTTGGATGGGTCTCGTCGTCTATGGCTGGATCATCTACACCGCCTGGCGCGGTCGGGCGCCGCTCACCGCCATGTTGCTGCCGGGCGAGGAGGCGACCTCGGGCGAGCGGTTCATGGCGCGGGCCTATCCGGCTGCCAGCATCGTCATGATTGCGGCGATCTGGGCGCTGGGCGAGATCTTCGTGGCGCAGCAACTCTGGCACCTGCTGGACGGCCGTCTGCCCCTGACCCTGTCGCTGATCCTTTCCGCACCGCTCGCCGATGTCGCGATCCGTGGTCTCGCCGCGCATTATGCGCCCGACATCGCCGGCGAGACGCGGCCCGCCTGGCGCGATCTCGCCGAACGAACGCGCCGCGGCTATGTCCGTATGGGCCGCGTCATCGTGCTCGTCGCATTGATCGTGGCGCTGTTC
>JBCCSW010000409.1:0-3365 GCA_039199465.1 Pseudomonadota bacterium | reverse complement strand
CTCGACGGCGTCATAGGCGCGCTGCACACGCCCGACGACGGGCATGTCGACCCGACCAATGTGACGATGGCGATGGCCGCCGGCTCGCGCACCAAGGGTGCGCGGATCATCCGGCGCTGCCGCGCCACGAACATCACCCAGACGCGCGCGGGCGGCTGGGTCGTGGAGACCGAGCAGGGCAGCATCACCTGCGAGCACGTGGTCAATGCCGGTGGCACCTATGCGCGGCAGATGGGGCTGTGGTCGGGCCTGCAACTGCCCATGGCCTCGATGACGCACCACTACTTCGTCACCGACGAGGTGCCGGCGTTCCGCGACCTAGGGTGCGAACTGCCGGTCATTCGCGATGACCGCAAGGTCTCCGGCTATATCAGGATGGAGCAGAAGCGCGGCCTGATCGGCATCTACGAGAAGGCCAACCCCAACGCGGTCTGGATCGATCACTGCCCGTGGGAGGCGGAGAACGAACTGTTCGAGGCCGACTACGACCGGGTCATGCCCTGGCTCGAGGAGAGCATGAACCGCATGCCCGTGTTTGCCGATCTCGGCATCGCGCGCGACGTGCACGGCGCGATCTCGCACCCGCCGGACGGCAACCCGCTGATCGGCCCGGCGCCGGGCGTGCAGAACTACTGGTGCTGCTGCGGCACGCAGATCGGCATCGGTTGGGGCCCAGGTCTCACGCGCGAGTTGGCCCGCTGGATGGTGCATGGCGCGGCCGATATCTCGATGCGCGACTACGATCCGCGCCGCTTCGGCCGCTACGCCAGCAAGGACTGGCAGGTCGTGAAGGCGAAGGAGGACTACTGCCTCCGCCACGAGATCCCGTTCCCGCATTTCAACCGTCTGGCGGGTCGGCCGATCAAGCCCTCGCCACTCTACGGGACGCTGCAGGCCAAGGGAGCCGTGTTCGAGGAGGTCTATGGCTTCGAGCGGCCGCGCTGGTTCGCCAAGGCCGGGGTGGCGCAGCACGATCACTACAGCTTCCGCCGCACCGCCGTGGACGCTCTGGTGGCGGCGGAGGTGCGTGCGGTGCGCGAGGGCGTCGGTGTCATGGACGTGACCGCTTTCGCCAAGGTGCTGGTGGAAGGCCCAGACGCCGCCGCGCTGCTGGACCGTCTCACCGCCAACCGGGTGCCCCGCAAAACCGGTTCGATCGCGCTGACGCATATGCTGAACCGGCGCGGTCGGATCGAGCTGGAGATGACGCTGGTGCGCCTGGCCGAGGCCCGCTTCTACCTGGTCTGCGCCGCCTTCTTCGAGCAACGCTTGCTGGACCATCTGGCCATGCATCGCGGCGATCACGACGTGAGCGTGACCGCTCTGTCGGAGAGCTGGGGCGCGCTGGCGCTGAACGGGCCATCCTCGCGCGACGTGTTGGCGGCGTGTACGCCTGCGCGGCTCGACAACGCCGCCTTCCGCTGGCTGACCGCCCAGCAGATCGATGTCGCGGGCCACGGCGTCTGGGCCCTGCGCATGTCCTATGCGGGCGAGCTCGGCTGGGAGCTGCATATGCCCACAGCCGCGATGCCCGACGTCTATGCCGCGCTGCAGCGGGCGGGCGCAGCCTACGGCATCGCCGACTATGGCAGCTTCGCGATGAACGTCATGCGGATGGAGAAGGGGTTCAAAGGCGCCGGCGAGCTGACCAACGAGGTCACGCTGGCCGAGGCCGACCTGCTGCGCTTTGCCCGTACCGACAAGGACTATCTGGGCCGGGACCCGACGCTGAACGAAGATCTGCCCTGGATCTGCGCCTATCTCGCGATCGAGCCCAACGGCGAGGTCGACGGCCATGGCGGCGAGGCCGTGCTGTTGGGCGGCGAGGTCGTCGGTTCCACCGCCTCGGTCGCCTATGGCCATACCGTCGGCCTAATCCTGGCCTTCGCCTATGTCACCCCGAGAGCCGCCGAGTTCGGTACGCGCCTTGAGGTCGTGATCCACGGCGCGCCCCGCGCGGCACGGGTGCTGAGCGCGCCGGCCTACGATCCCGAAAGCCTGCTGCCGCGCACCGACGCCGCGCCAGCCGTCTTGCCGGGTGCCGCGGAATGACCGCGACGGTGCTGGAAGCGCCTGCGCTCGCCACCCGTGCCGCCGGCACACGGATAACCGGGCTCCGTCTCTGGCATGTGCCGCTTACCAGCCATGCGACCTACTACATGGCCGCCGGCAAGACCTGCGCGACGGTCGAGAGCGTGGTGATCGCCCTCGACACCGATGCGGGCATCACCGGCTGGGGCGAGGTCTGCCCGATCCCGCACTACCTGCCGGCCTATGCCCGCGGTGTCGCCCCGGCGCTGCAGGAGCTCGCGCCCGTTCTGCTCGGGGCCGATCCGGTCGGGGTCGAGGCGCTGATGGCTGCGGCCGATGCCTGGCTGCCCGGCCATGCCTACGCCAAATCGGCGCTCGACATCGCGCTCTGGGACATCACCGGACGGGTGGCGGGTCTGCCGCTTTACGCCTTGCTGGGGGGCCGGCGCGCGGCCGACCTGCCGCTCTACCACTCGATCACCAGCATCGCGCCGGACGAGATGGCCCGCATCGCGCGCGAGGCGCAGGCCGCGGGCATCACCCAGTTCCAGGCCAAGCTCGGCGCCTCGGGCGATTGGCAGACCGATGTCGAGCGGCTGGCGAAGGTGCGCGAGGCCGTCGGACCCGGCCCGCTGGTCTATGGCGACTGGAACTGCGGGGCGACCTCGCTCGACGCTATCCGGGT
Organism: Pseudomonadota bacterium; assembly: GCA_039199465.1. GTDB lineage: Bacteria > Pseudomonadota > Alphaproteobacteria > Rhodobacterales > Rhodobacteraceae > Thermohalobaculum. The sequence goes on along the minus strand of JBCCSW010000409.1, from coordinate 649 downwards.
CGGGCGGGCTGCGGCGCGCTATGACGTGATGCTCGAGCAGCCCTGCGCGACGCTGGAGGACTGCGCCCGGGTCAGCGCTGCAAGCGGGCTGGCGATGAAGCTCGATGAGCTGGCGCATGACACGCCCTCACTGCTCGCGGCGCACCGTCTCGGCATCATGGACGCGGTGGCGCTGAAGCTCTCGAAATTCGGGGGGCTCTCGCCAACCCGTCGCGCCCGCGACCTCTGCCTGCATCTCGGCGCCCGCCTCTGCATCGAGGATACCTGGGGCGGCGACATCGCGACCGCGGCGCTCTTGCATCTGGGCGCCGCCACCGATCCCGCCCGTGTGCTCAACGTGTGCGACCTGTCGGGCTATGTTGCGCCGCGCCTCGCGCCCGACGCCCCGACCCGCCGCAAGGGCCGCATCGCCCCGCCCGAGGGCCCGGGCCTCGGCATCGTGGTCGATGTCGCGTGCCTCGGCGCGCCCGACCTGATTCTGGCCTGATCCTGGATTGAACGCCATGCATCGCCTCCGTACCCAGGCCGAGTGGATCGCCCGCGCAAGTGACGTGCTGCCCGCGGCGGGCTTCGGCAATTTCGACGCCTCGATCGTGATCGCACGGGGCGAGGGTGCCCGCGTCTGGGACGAGGACGGCACCGAATACGT
>JBCCSW010000408.1:0-3380 GCA_039199465.1 Pseudomonadota bacterium | reverse complement strand
CTCGTCCGCGGTTGCGAGGTCGAGCACGATCAAGCGCGTCGGGGCGGACTCGGCCGTCGGCAGATCGAGCCGACGCCGGAGATCGATGACCGGCACGACGGCGCCGCGCACGTTGGTAAGCGCCGGAGCGGCGCGGCAGGCGCCCGGCACCGGGGTCAGCGGCAGCGGTTCAAGCACCTCGGCCACGTGATGGACGTCGATCGCCATGGCATCGCCGCCCAGATCGAAGGTCAGGGCAAGGCGGCGGTCGCCCGCCGGGCCCCGCGTGCTTGTCTCAGGCCTTGGCGCGCTCATGCCGCAAGCTCGCTGCTTGGACCGAGCGCCTTGACCAGCGCGGTCGGGTCGATGATGAGCGCGACAGTGCCGTCGCCTAGGATCGTGCAGCCGGCGAGGCCCGGAATGTGGCTGTGAAAGGCGCTGAGCGGTTTGATGACCGTCTGATGCTGGCCGATGATCTCGTCGATGACGAGGCCGGTCGGTCCACCCTCGGCATGGACGACGACGATGCGCCGGGTGCGCTGGCCTCCCTCTTTGGCAATGGCACCGGATGCGTTCGCGTCCTCGTCATCGGTCGGGGAGGCATCGGCAGGCGCGGCGGGGCCGTTTTTGGCCTCCGTTACCGGTGACGTAGGGTTAGGCGGCACGGCGAAGTGACGCGCGAGGTCGATATAGGGCACCAGCTTCTTGCGGATGGTTGTGAGCCCGCGGGCCGTCTCCTCGGCATTGCCCTCGATCGCGGTCTCGACGCATTCCTCGACGCTGGAGAGCGGCAGGACATAGGGCCGGCCTGCGACACGCACCAACAGCCCCTCGATGATCGCCAGGGTCAGCGGCAGCCGCATCGTTACCGTGCAGCCGATGTCGGGGATCGACTTCACTTCGACCATCCCGCGCAGGTCCTCGATGACCCGGCGGACGGCGTCCATGCCGACGCCGCGTCCTGACAGCGCCGACACCGCGTCGGCGGTCGAAAAGCCCGGCGCGAAGATCAGTTGATGGATCGCCTCGTCGCCGAGATCGGCATCAGGCGCGACCAGACCGCGCTCGATCGCGCGCTGCCGGATCGCTTCGGTGTTCAGACCGCCGCCATCGTCGCCCACGGAGACCAGCACCTCGCCGCCGGCCTGGCGGGCGGCCAGCGTGATCGTTGCCTCGGCCGGTTTGCCCGCGGCGAGGCGGCGGTCGCGATCCTCGATCCCGTGGTCGATGGCGTTGCGCACCAGATGGACCAGCGGCTCGCCGAGGCTGTCGAGGACGTTCTTGTCGACCTCGGTCTCGCCGCCCGACATCTTGAGCGTCACGGGTTTGCCAAGCTCCCTGGAGAGGTCGCGCACGACGCGTCGGAAGCGGTTGAAGGCTTGGCCGATCGGCAGCATGCGAATCGACAGCGTGGTGTCGCGGAGGCCGGTCACCAGGCGCTCGATCTCCTCGCTGACGCCCGTCAGCGCCGGGTCGTCGAGCTCCCCCGCAACCCGGCGGAGGCGGGCGTGACCGATCACCAGCTCGCCGAGCTGGTCCATAAGCTCATCCAACTTAGCGGCTTGAACGCGCAAGGTTTCAGCGCCCCGCGCCGATGCGGTGGAGGTGGTCGGATCGGTGGGCTCGCCCGTCTCGGCCGTTGGCGGCATGCCGGCTTTGGTCGACGCGCCCGCGGCAGCGCCCCGATGGGTACCGTCGCTTCGCAGCGCCTCGCGCAACGGCGCCGGCGGGTCACCCTCCGCAGTGGCTGCGCCCTGCAGGGGCGTCTCCTGGATCTCGAGATCGCCGTCGTCGACGAAGATGAAGACGGTCTCGACCGTCTCAATCGGCGCTGCGGTGACCAGTTCCATCGACCACGACAGGTGGCAGTTCATCGGCTCCAGATCTTCGATGGGCGGCACATTGTCGGCGAGGCAGGCGACCTGCAGGGCGCCGAGGGCCGCCAGTTCCTCGAACAGCAGATCTGGCCTGAAGCCGTTGCGCAGCGCTTCCGGCGTGGGTGTGAACTCGATCACGATGCGTCGCGACGCGGCTGGTGCAGGGGCAGGCTCGACCGCGGTAGTCGACGGGGGGCCGCCGTCATTGCCTGTTGTCGTGAGCTCGCCTGCAAGACGCGCCAGCAGCGCCTCCTCATCGCCCTGCAGCTCGGCCGGCGTCTTGGCTGTGGGGCCGAGCGCCAGCAGCGCGGCCAGGTGGTCGCGGCTGGCGAGCGATACGGCCAGCAGGTCAGGCGTTACCGCCTGGGTGCCGGCGCGTACCGCCTCGAATGCGCTCTCGAAATGATGGACGAAGCCTGCGAGTGCCGAGAAACCGAACATGTCGCCCGAGCCCTTGAGCGTATGCAGGGCGCGGAACACGGCGTCGATCTCGGGGCCGGGATCGGCTGCCTCCTCCAGCGCGAGCAGGCGCTCCTCCAGCAGGGTCAGCAGCTCTTCAGCCTCGCCGACGAAGGCGTCGTTCGACAGAACCATGGGCCCGCCTCTCCGCTCAGGTTGCCCGGGTGCCGGTCGCAGCGGAACCGATCTCGGCGACGACCGGTGCCATCGTGCCGAGACGCGCGAGCGCTGCTTCGGCCCGCGGGCCGAGCGGCGGCTGCCCGTGCTGCTTGCTCCGCATCGCTGCCACGAGAAGCTGGATCGCCGTCGGCGTCGGCGCCGCGTCGCCCCGACCGAATTCCAGCGCCCCAAGGTCCGACCGCGCTGCCAGCCAATCGGCGAGCGCGGTCGCGACCGACGCCGCGTCCCGCACGCCGGTGTTCGGCGCGAGCATGAAGTCCGTCTCCTGCTCAACAGGGGAACGGCCGGCAGTCGGGCCCGGTGCCCGGCCGACGCCGTCGTCGGTCTGCTGTCCTGCGCAGTCGGTCGGTTCGGATGCCGGGCACATGGGACCTCATCGCCGTTGTGCCGGACCGAATTGCCGGCGGCGAGCGGGACACTCCCACGCCGTCCTTTCCTCGAGGTTCACAGGATGTTTCGCCAAGGTTACCGCGCGACGGCGGTCCGGGCGGGATGAACGTCGCGGTGGTGCGGTCTAGAGCGCGACGGCGTGTCCGTCCTTACGGGGGTCCGAGCCGCCGATATAGCCGCCGCTCTCCAGCCGCCGGATCAGCTGCGCGCCACCGAAGCCGAAGGCCTCGTCCGGTGCCTCGAGGGAGAGGTGGTGACCCATAGCGGCCAGCCGCTCGCGGGTGTCGGCGGCCATCGTCGTCTCGACCGAGACCTCAAGGCCCCGGTTGAAGCGCCAGCGCGGCGCGTCGGCGGCGGTCTGCGGGTCTTGGCCCCAGATCTCGGTTCGCAGCACCATCTGCAGATGCCCCTGCGCCTGCATCGGCCCGCCCATCACGCCGAAGGACATCCCCGGCTTCCTGACGAAGGGCGGACAGCCGCTGATGTCCTTCGGCG
>JBCCSW010000407.1:0-3412 GCA_039199465.1 Pseudomonadota bacterium | reverse complement strand
TCGCCTTCATCGGACCCGGTGATGTGCAGCCCGTCAGGGCCCTCTTCTACGCTCATTGCTCCGTACCTTCTGTAATAGTTTCAAAACTCGACCAATTCTGAGTGTCTTGGCCTGATCGTTACTCAGATCAGCGAAGAACACGTTCGAGCGGCGAGTAATCGTTAGTGCGGCCCTGTCTCAAATTGGTTCGACGGCCGCGCAGATTTTTTTGACTGGCTGGCTGTCAGGGTCGCGATGATGGCCGTGATGCCGGTGCGGTGTCGGACCGCAGCGCGGCCGGGCCCGCGCGGTCCGGCGGGCGTGGTGCATGGGGTAAAGGGCCACCACGCGCGGCGATGACGTCTCGCCTACCGAGCAGCGTTGTCAGGTTGGGGTCAGGTCTAGGTCAGGCCGAGGTCAGGCCAAGGTCAGGATGGCACGCCCGGGTCTTGGTGGGCGTCGAAGGATGGCGACTTCCGATCCCATCGCGGGGCGGCGCCGACCTCGTCCAACAGCGCGAAGACCCTGGTCTGCCAGGCCGCGCGTACCCGGGTCGCGACCTGCGACAGCGGGCGATAGATCGGAGAGAGCACGGCGTAGTCGTAGCGCGGGCCGCCCTCCAGCATGCGAAACGCGACATCGCCGCCGGCGCTTGCCAGATGGTTCTCGTTCACCACGCTAAGCGGGTCGACAAGGGCGAGGCACTGGCCGAGACGCACGAACTGCATCAGCGGCATGAAGGTCTGGCTTTCGATCACGCCGTGGAAGCGGACGCGGGCGTTCTCGAAGGCCTCCAGCGTGCGGCGCTGGTGCCGGTGGCCGGGCTGCAGGCTGCCCATCGCCACGCCGTCCAATGCCGCGATCGATACGCGCTCGGCGCTCGACAAGGGATGCCCGGCCGGCATCGCCAGGAAACACTCGGCGCTGATCAGGTCGAGATGGTACTGCGCGTCCTCGGCCGGTGCCCGCGGTGCGTCGCAGAAGCCGAAATCGATGCTCTGCGAGCGCGCCAGTTCCTCGATCTGCTCGGAGCTGCGCGAGGTGAGCGAGATCTTGACCGCGCTCAGATCGCCCAGTTCCTCCGCCACGAAGCGCGGAAACACGAAGGCCGCCGGTCCGGGCATCGCGCTGACGCTGAGCGAGCCTGAATGGCCGCCGGCCAGGCTCCGCATCGTGCGCGTGATCGTCGACAGCCGCTCCAGGATCTCGGCCGCCTCGGCGTGCAGGTAGTGCGCTTCGGGTACCGGCACGAGCTGGCGGCCGTGGCGTTCGAACAGCCGGATGCCCAGGCTCTCCTCCAGCGACCGGATGGCGAGGCTGACCGCGGGTTGCGTCCGTCCAAGCTTGCGCGCCGCCTCGGAAATCGAGGCTGAGGTCATGACGGCGCGGAATGCGGTGATCTGGCTGAGGTTCATGCCCGATCCATAAGCGTCGTTTTGCAAAATGAAAGAAAGTCAAATTTGCCTTTATTTTTGCACTTGCTAACCTGCGCTGCGTCAATGACCCAAAAGCGGGACGCGTATCCTCCAACAGGGAGACACCGATGACTCTTCACCTCAAGCTGACGGGGGCGATGCTGGCCGTTGCCATGACGGCCGGCCCTGCCATCGCGCAGGATCCGACCTTCTTCCGGATCGGAACGGGCAGCGCTGGCGGCACCTATTTCCCGATCGGCGGCACCATCGCCAACGGCATCTCGGCACCGCCTGGATCGCGCCCCTGCGACGAGGGCGGGCAGTGCGGCGTGCCGGGGCTGATCGCGATCGCACAGTCGACCACCGCCTCGGTCTTCAACAACACCGCCGTGCAGAACGGCGAGTTGGAGGCCGGTCTGGCAGCCGCCGACGTCACGCGCTCGATGTATCTTGGCGAAGGCAAGTTCGAGGGCAAGCCGCACCCGAAGCTGCGCGTCGTCGCCAATCTCTACCCAGAGGATCTGCATCTGGTGCTGCCGAGGGGTGAGGCGATCGACAGCCTCAGCGACCTCGCCGGCAAGCGGGTTGGCATCGCGCAGGCGGGCTCGGGCACGCAGGTGGCCGTGTTGCAGATGCTGGAGGCCTGGGGCGTCACGCGCGACAACATGGACGAGGCCGAGCTCAACAACAGCCAGTCGGCCGAGCGTCTGGCCGACGGTCAGCTCGACGCATATTTCTATGCCGCCGGCTGGCCGGTGTCGGCCATGGTCCAGCTCTCCACGACCCGGGGCATGGAGCTGCACAGCTTCAGCGAGGACGACCTCGCCAAGATCAACGAGATCATCCCCGCCTACATCCCCTCCAGCATCCCGCCGGGCGTCTACGAGGGCGTGACCTACGAGGTGCAGACGCCGGCCGTCTCGGCGCTGCTGGTCATGTCGTCGGATCTGTCCGAGGACCTCGTCTACGGCATCACCAAGGCGCTATGGAACGACAATACCCGCAAGCTCTTGGACAATGGCCACGCCAAGGGGCGCCAGATCACGCCTGCGACGGCGCTGGACGGGCTTGCCGCGCTGGGCGTGCCGCTGCATCCGGGTGCCGAGAAATTCTACAAGGAAGCCGGGCTGCTCGAGTGAGCCCGGCCGCGCCGAGCATCGCCGGGGCGTCGTCCGCTCGGGCGTGAGCGGGGCGTGATTTTCAGGGGCGGCGGCAAGGCGCTGCCGCCCCACCTGATCAGATTTCCGAAGCGGAGGCCGTGATGGGCGAGCCGACGACCACGAGCGCGCAGAGCGCTGTGCGCGAGGACGTGCGCGATCTCACCGACGCCGAGCTGGAGGAAATCGAGAAGAAATACGACGAAGGCGCCGCGACGCGCCGCGTCGATCCCAGGGTCTCGCGGCTCCTGCGCTATGTCGCCCTGAGCTTCGCCGTCTATCACTACCTGACCGCAGGCTTCGCCCTGCCGCCGGATTACTGGCACATGGGCTGGCACCTGTCGGGCCTGTTCATTCTGACGTACGCGCTGTTTCCGATCGTGAAGACGCGTACGGCGTTCGATCTCAACACCGGGGCGCTGCGTCTTGGCGGCGTGCCCTATCTCGACATCGTGCTGATGGTGCTGGGCGTGGCCTCGGCGCTCTATCTGGGGCTCGCCTGGCACGGCATTCCCGCCCTCGGCATCGAGGAGCAGACATTCCGCATGGGCAATCCGAACGGCTATGATCTGCTGTTCGGCTGCATCCTGATCGTGCTGGTGCTGGACATCGCGCGGCGGACGCTCGGCTGGATCCTGCCGCTGATCATCTGCGTCTTCATCTCGTATGCGCTGTTCGGCCCGTATTTCCCTGGGCTGCTTCAGCATCCGGGCGTGAAGTTCAACACCTTCGTGTCCTCGATGTATTTCCCGGCCGAGGGGATCTTCGGTGTCACGCTCTGGGTCGTCTCGACCATCGTGTTCCATTTCGTGCTGTTCGGCGTGATCGCGCAGCGCACGGGGCTGGGACAGCTCTTCATCG
>JBCCSW010000406.1:0-3479 GCA_039199465.1 Pseudomonadota bacterium | reverse complement strand
GTCGCCGAGCGAGGCGAGGCGTTCCGTGATCGCGCGATCGCCGATGCGCCGAGCGTCGTCGTGCATCTCGCGCAGGATCCGCTCGCCCTCGTCGAGCGCATGGGCGACGCGGTCAATGGTGGCATCGCCCAGATCGATGCCCTTGTGGTTGAGCGGATCGATGCCAAAGGCGACCAGATGGGCCACGAAGGCTACGGCGCCGAAGCCCGCGGCGACCAGCGGCTCGGGCGTGGCGCCCGCGATCTGCGCGACACCGACGCCGACACCCGTCAGGACCGCTGCGATGATCTTGCGCGGGATAGCGGGCCGGCGGGCCACGGCTCGGGCCGCGTAGGCCCGCTCTGCCTTCTGCCCCTCATTCAGCATGAAGGCGCCCGAGAGCATCAGCGCTAGCGCGACAAGCGCCCGCGCGGTGCCGGCAAGGTCGCCCGAGGCGATGTCCCAGAAGGTCGCGAACAGCAGCGGCAGCGGCAGGATGTACATGAGCCGGGCACGCACATCGAGGCGGAGCGCCTCGCGCCTGATCGAGGGCGAGCGCCGGCGCGGCAGGCTGGATGCCGCGCGCGTCGCCGGGTCGGGCGAGTGCGGACCACCGAAACGACGTGCCGTCATCGCAGTCCTCCGAACGCGGTGTTTGGTGCGCCTGCACGCGGGCCTTGCGGCGTGCCGGCGACACCGGGCTCGGCTGGCATGACGCTGGCGCCCATCGCCTGGCAGGACGAGACCAGGACCACCACGGCTAGTACGGCAAAGGCCAGCCAGCCTACCCATGGCTTCGACATCGTGACCTCCCACGGTCTTTCAACCCGGACGCTAACGGCTCGCGCGGCGGCTTACCAGACACTGCCCATGACCGGCGTGACCCATCATAGTGCCTGGTCGGTGCCGAGACCCTTCCCGTGCCCGCCATCCCCAGGTCGTCCCCGGGTCATTCCCCGGGCCATCCCCCGGGCCATCCCCTGGCCTGGGTCGGTCCTGCCCGGGGTGGTCCTGCCCGACCCGGTCCAGCCCGGTCGGTGGTGGTGCAGCGATCATGGCGCTTGCCCGTGCCGCGCGCTGGGCTAGCCTGCTGATCAGCCGATGGGTGCGGTTTGGAGATGCAGGTCATGATGCGGCGCCATTCCCAGTTTCTCGTCGCCTGTCTCGCGGCCTTGGGCACCGCCGGCTGCGCGGCGGAGGTCACGGAGGAGACGACCTCGATCCCGGCGGCGGCCGTGGCGGACCGTCCGGCGCCGATCGAACGCGGATCGACATCGCGCGAACGCGGTGTGGTCTGGGACGTCAATCGCGGCGAGGCGATCACGCCGAACGAGCTGCGCACGCGGCTCGGCGAGGCGGATCTGGTGATCCTGGGCGAGGTTGCCGACAACCCGATCCACCACGCCAGGCAGGCCTGGCTGATCGCCGGCCTCAATCCCGTGGGCGTCGCCTTCGAGATGGTCCCCCAGGCCTCTGAGCGCGGCATCGCCGCGTTCCGCGAGGAGGGGGGCCGATCCGGCGCGATCGGCCCCGCGATCGGCTGGTCACGGCTGGGCCTGCCCGATTGGCCGATCTATCGCCCGGTGTTCGAGGCGTCGGTGGGGGCGGTCATCACCGGCGGCCGCGTCGGTCGCCGGGCCATCCAGACGGCGCGTCGCGAGGGCGCAGCGGCCGGCTATGGGCCGGGCGCCGAGGAGGCGGGCCTGACCGAGGCGGTGCCGGACGAACGGCGCCAGGAAATCGCCACGGCGCTTGTCACGACGCTCTGCACGGCCCCGTCGCTGGCAGAGACCGGCGGCTTGGTCGAGGCGCGTCGGCTGGTCGATATGCGCCTTGCCGAGGCGCTGCTGAGAGCACGGGCCAACGGCATCGGGGCGCGCGGGATCGCGCGCGGGATCAATCCGGCCGAGCGGCCCGAGCGGTCGACCAACGGCCCGGTCCGGGCGGTGCTGATCGCGGGCAACGACCATGCCCGCACGGATGTCGGCGTGCCTGTTGCCTTGGCGGCCCGTGCGCCTGCACTCGATGTCGCCGTGCTCGGCCAGCTGGAGCGCGGCGAGGGCGCGACGGATGCGCGGTCCTTCATCGCCGGTCAGCCCTATGACTTCGTGTGGCTGTCCGAGCCGGCGCCGGGGGATGGAGCGTCCTGCGCCGACACCGTGGACGGCTGACCCGCTCAGCCGCCGCGGCGGAGCAGGAAGACCAATTCGGGCGCGCCGTCGGCGCCCGTGGTGTCGCGAACGCTCAGCAGCGCATGGCCCTGTTCGCCGCAGAAATGCGGGACGTCGACGCGCGCTGCGGGGTCGGTCGCCGTCACTTCAAGAACGCCGCCCACGGGCAGCGAGAGAAGCCGCTTCCGGGTCTTGAGCACCGGCAGGGGGCAGAGCAGCCCGCGCGCGTCCAGCGTGTCATCGGGCACCGCGGCGCTGACTGCATCGTCGGGGATGTCGTCGCTCATGCGCCTCAGCTAGCTGCAGGGCGCAGGCGCGGCAAGGCTTTGGCGCGCTTGCCGACGAACGCCAGAGCGCGCTAGCCCCCACAAACAGGATCGACGAACGGGCGCGTTATGGACAGGCCGAGACGGATCAAGCGCTGCAGCATGGTCATCGCGGCCTGCGCGTCTCTGATCGCGGACGCGGGGGCCAGCGAAGACCCGGGCCCGGCGCCGCCCGATGCGGTCGTCGCCTACACCGTCGAGGACGGGCGGCGCATCGCCGACAGCCTGACCGGCAGCGTCGGCGTCGCGGCGCGGGGCCTCAAGCTCTATGCCGGCGATGGGCGGACCGGCTGCATCCGATGCCACGGGCTGCCCGATGCGCCGGGACTGCGTGGCGACGCGGTGGCGGCGACGGCGCATCGGCCGCGCCGCGGTGTGCCGGCACTCGACCGTGTCGGCTCCCGGATCGATCCTGGTCAGATCAGACTGTGGCTGGTCGCACCCGATTTTCTGGGCCTCGTGAAGGGTAAGACCTCGCTCTACGCGGCGGGGCAACGCGGCGCGCCGGACGATCCGCTGTTCGGTGGGCCGCGCCTGACGGCCGCCGAGATCGAGGATTTGGTCGCCTGGCTTTCGGGTTTGACCGGCACGGATTAGCCCGTCGTTCGGCCCCCGGCCCTGGACCCTGCGTCGCGCACGGCCACCTCGGCGGCGGTCCCAGGGCCCCGTCGAAACCGCCATGGTCGAACGACCTGAAGCGTGATCTGACGCGATCGTGCGCGCCATCCTGTCGCTCGCCATGCGGTCGGCCCTTTCGTTGCCCCATCCCCATGCCCTAGGTGGAGGTGTGCGTTGCTAAGGGACGACCATGGAAATCGGCATCATCACCGCCTTCCTCGGCGGGCTCATCAGTTTTTTGAGCCCGTGCGTGTTGCCCTTGGCGCCGCCCTATCTCGCCTATCTGGGCGGGACCACGCTGGACCAGATCGCGCCGGACGCCGGCAAGGACGCCGCGGCGGAGCGGGCGCTGAAGAACCGCGTCTTCGTCTCGGCCTGCTTCTTC
>JBCCSW010000405.1:0-3489 GCA_039199465.1 Pseudomonadota bacterium | reverse complement strand
GCCTTCGCAGGCCATCGAAGTCACGGGTGTGGCTGTACTCAATGGACACATCCCAGTTCTTGTTGATCGAGTAGTTGTATTGCAGGTTGAGGATGTGTTTCTGGTAGTCGAAGGTCTGGCTGGTGGTCGGATAGGTGTTCAGGAAATAGGCGATGCGCATCCGTCCCCCTTCCATGCCCGCGGTTGCGGCGCGGCGGCTGTGGCGGCACGGAACCGCTTCCTCATCCGCTGGCGGGCACCCGGCGGTCAACCGAGCATCGCCGTGGCGGGCGCGTTGCGGCTGCGCTATGCAGAGAGGCGGGGAGCTTGTGGTCTGACGGCGACAGCTAAGGGGTGAGCGATGTGCGGATTGGCCGGGATGCTGTGGCAGCCCGACACGCGGAGTGTGGAGGACATCGCGCCGCCGCTGGCCGCGATGACCGACGCGATCGCCCATCGCGGGCCGGATGACCAGGGGCAGTGGCATGACCTCGCTGCGGGCGTCGCCCTCGGCCATCGACGCCTGTCGATCATCGATCTGAGCGCTGCCGGCCACCAGCCTATGACGAGCCCGAGCGGGCGGTTCGTTATGGTCTACAACGGAGAGGTCTATAATCACCTGGATCTGCGCGCGGCGCTGGAGGAAAGCGGTCGCGCCCCTCGCTGGCAGGGCACGAGCGACAGCGAGACGCTGGTCGCGGGTTTCGACGTCTGGGGCCTCGCCGGAACCGTCGAGCGCACCATCGGCATGTTCGCCATCGCTGTCTGGGACCGTGAGACACGGCGTCTGACGCTGATCCGCGACCGGCTGGGGGAGAAGCCGCTCTATTTCGGCTGGCAGGGTTCGGGACGGGCGCGCACCCTGCTGTTCGGCTCGGAGTTGAAGGCGCTCAGTGCCCATCCGGCCTTCGAGCGGCGGCTCGACCCCCAGGCCGTGCTGGAGATGCTGCGCCACAGCGCCGTCGGGGGCGCGCGCTGCATCTGGCAGGGCATCGCGAAGGTGCTTCCCGGCACCATGGTGACGCTGTCGCCCGACGGCGAAGATGCGAGCGAGGCCGTCTACTGGTCGATCGACGCGCTGGCCTCCGCGCGGGCCCGTGACAGCGGCCCGACCATGGCGGCACCCGAGGCCGTCGAAGCGCTGGAGGCGTTGCTGAGCGATGCCGTCGGGCGGCAGATGATGTCGGATGTGCCCCTCGGTGCCTTCCTCTCCGGCGGGATCGACAGCTCGATCATCACGGCGCTGATGCAGCGGACGGCCGCGCGACCGGTGAAGACCTTCTCCATCGGCTTCCACAGCGCGCGCTATGACGAGGCCACCCATGCCAAGGCTGTCGCCGCCCATCTCGGCACCGAGCATACCGAGCTTTACGTCGGCGAGCGCGACCTGCTCGACGTGGTACCCACGCTGCCGCGGATCTTCGACGAGCCCTTCGCCGATCCGTCGCAGATCCCCACCTATCTCGTCGCCGGGCTGGCCCGACGCCATGTCACCGTCGCGCTGTCGGGCGACGGCGGGGATGAGTTGTTCGGCGGCTATGACCGCTATCGCAAGGGCGCCCGGATGGCCGGCGCGCTGGCGCGCGTGCCGCACCGTCTGCGCCGGCTGGGTGCCAGGGTCGTCGACACCTTGCCCGACGGCCTGCTGGACGCCGGCATCGGCCTGCTGCGCCGGCCGCGCGAGGGCGAAGAGCGTGGCGCGCAGTGGCTTCGCCGCATGGCCCGTTATGCCGGCGCCCGCGATACCGATGCGCTGCACCGCCTGCTGGTCAGCTTCTGGGACCTGCCGCCCCCGGTCGTGCGCGGCGTGGCGAGCGAGGCGCCCAATCGGTTAACCGAGAGCCACCCGGACCTCGACGGTCTGAGCCCGGCCGAGCGGATGATGGCCCTGGATGCCGGCGCCTACATGGTCGACGACATTCTGGCCAAGGTCGACCGCGCCACGATGGCGGTCTCGCTGGAGAGCCGGGCGCCGCTGCTCGATCATCGCATTGCGGAGTTTGCCTGGTCGCTGCCGCTCTCGCTCAAGATCGGCGACATGGCCGAGGGGATGAGCGCCAAATGGGTGCTGCGCCAGGTGCTCTATCGCCATGTGCCGCGCGCACTGATCGACCGGCCGAAACAGGGCTTCGAGACGCCGACGGGTGCCTGGCTGCGGGGCCCGCTCAGCGACTGGGCCGAGGCGCTGATCGCGCCGGATCGGCTGCATCGCGAGGGCATCCTCGATCCCGCACCGATCCGCGCGATGTGGGAGGCGCATCGCGACGGGCGCGGCGAGTATCGCCTGCAGCTCTGGAACGTGCTGATGTTCCAGGCCTGGGCGGAGGCGCATCTGGGCCGGGCGGCCGATACGCCGGCCCGCGCCGCAGCGTGAGGGAGAGGGCGATGAAGAGCGTGCAGGATATGGTCGCCGCGGCAAATGGCGAGGTCGCGCATCTGCCGGCGCGCGAGGCGGCCGCGCTTCATGGGCAGGAGGATGTGCTCTTCGTCGACCTGCGCGACATCCGCGAGCTGTGGCGCGAGGGCAGGGTGCCCGGCGCCTTCCATTGCCCGCGCGGCATGCTGGAGTTCTGGATCGACCCCGCCTCGCCCTATGCGAAAGAGGCATTCCAGCAAGAGCGGCGCTTCGTGTTCTACTGCGCCGGCGGCCAGCGCTCGGCCCTCGCGGCGAAGGCCGCGCAGGACATGGGGCTGACCGGTGTTATGCACATCACAGACGGTTTCGGCGCCTGGAAGAGCGCGGGCCTGCCCGTCGAGCCTGTGGAGAAGCGCTGAGCGTCTATGGCGTGCGCCCATCGCCGGCCGCGACCTCTTCGGGCTGTCGGCGCCGCGCCGCAGCCAAGGCGAGCCCGACGCTCCGCATGGCGAGAAGCGACACGGCGGTGACGCAGAGCCCGCTCGTGACCAGAAGCATGCGCAGCTTCTGCAGCGCGGCACCGCCGAACGCCCGCCCCAGCGGTGAGAGCATCAGCGCCACCAGGCCGAATGCTACCACAGCGCCGGTTGTCGCCCCGGCGCCGAGTGCCGCAAGGCGCTGATTGAGCCAGGAATTCGGATGGCGCAGATCGGGCAGCACCGCCAGCCAGATCGCCGTGAAGGCCAGGGCGAGAGCGATCGACAGCATGGCTCCTCCGCGTCCAATTCACCTCATCAGGATGTGGGATCCAGTGGTCTGGGGCGCAAGGAAGATCGCACCGATCACGACGGGTTTCGGGCGCGCGCAAGGGCGTGACCTGTCCCCGCCGCTCGGTTAGTTTTCGCGCAAAACACTGGCGGGAGGACAGCCATGCTCACCGAAGAGCAGATCATGATCCGGGACATGGCGCGCGACTATGCCACGACGCGCCTCGCGCCGACGGCTGCCGCGCGCGAGAAGGCCGGCGAGATCGAGCCCGAGGTGGTGAGCGAACTGGCCGAACTGGGTTTCCTCGGTATGACGGTCAGCCCGGATTGGGGCGGGGCGGGCGCCGACTACGTCGCCTATGCGTTGGCGCTGATGGAGATCGCGGC
>JBCCSW010000404.1:0-3504 GCA_039199465.1 Pseudomonadota bacterium | reverse complement strand
GTTTAATTGCAGATTTGGTACAGCTGAGGGGCGACTGTCGCTATTTGGCCCAAATTGGTATCCACCAGCTGCAGACTCACCTAAAAACCAACACCCCAGTTCGGCCTGGGGTAGCCCAGCTGCTAAAGGCAGCGCGAGCGGCCATCGGTGCGCGCGCATGACGGTGCCGGAAGGGCGAACCTCGATCCAGTCGCCGCAGTTCATCTTGTAGCCGTTGGTGGCGCCGGTGCCGGCGTAGACCGGAACGTTCCAGAGGCGGGCGAAACGGTGCAGCAACGTTGGCTTCAGCCCTGCATGGCACCCCAGGAAATGGGCGAAACCGCCGGGGGCGAAGCGGCCGCGGAGCGTCGACAGCACCGGTGCGAGACGATCGAAGGTCGTCTCGGTCACCATGTCGTCGCCGAGTTCCAGCCCGTCGCGCCAGCCATGGTCGACGATGCGCAGCGCGCCCAGGCGTTGGCTGGGCGCCAGCGCGCGCTCGACATTGACGACCATGCTCTGGGCCGAGGTCATCGGCACCTCGCCACGGGTCGTCAGCGCGATGAACGGCCCCCAGAAGGCGCCGGCGACGCCCGCACGCCAGTCGATCCGGTCGTCGATCACGTAAAGGCTGCGCCCGCTCGCCATGCGCTCGACCATAACCATGGTTAAGCACCTCTGCGAGCGCCCATGGGCAGGCTGGACCTTTGCAGCGGCCGGAAAACGGTCTAGGCCACGCGCGCCCGAGCACAATGGCCGGGTCGGCCCTCGATGCCGGATCGGGGATGCCGCCAAGGAGACGAAAGGAAAGGACCATGGGTTACCGCGTCGCCGTCGTCGGAGCCACCGGCACCGTCGGACGGGAGATCCTCACCATCCTCGACGAACGGACCTTCCCCGTCGACGAGGTCGTCGCCCTCGCCTCGCGCCGCTCGCTCGGCACCGAGGTCTCGTTCGGCGATGAGACGCTGAAGACGCATGACGTGGCCACCTTCGACTTCAAACACACGGACATCGCGCTCTTCGCGGCCGGCTCGGATGCGGCGCGTAGCTATGCGCCGCGTGCCGCGAAGGCCGGCGCCGTCGTGATCGATAACTCGTCGCTCTATCGCTACGAGCCCGACGTGCCGCTGATCGTGCCCGAGGTGAACCCCGATGCGATCGACGGCTATGCACGGCGCAATATCATCGCGAACCCGAACTGCTCGACCGCGCAGATGGTCGTGGCGCTGAAGCCGCTGCATGACCGGGCCCGGATCCGACGGGTAGTGGTGGCGACCTATCAGTCGGTGTCGGGCGCCGGGAAGGACGGCATCGACGAGCTCTGGAACCAGACCAAGGGTCTCTACGTGCCCGGTCAGGAGGTCGATCCGGCGAAGTTCCAGAAGCAGATCGCCTTCAACCTCATTCCGCAGATCGACGTCTTCATGGAGGACGGCTCGACCAAGGAAGAGTGGAAGATGGTCGCGGAGACCAAGAAGATCATCGATCATGCGATCAAGGTGCAGGCGACCTGCGTGCGTGTGCCGGTCTTCGTCGGCCATTCCGAGGCGGTGACGGTCGAGTTCGACGACCCGCTGGACGAGGACGAGGCCCGCGAGATCCTGCGCGAGGCGCCCGGCATCATGCTGGTCGATAAGCGCGAGACCGGTGGCTACATCACGCCGGTCGAGTGCGTGGGCGAGTACGCCACCTATGTCTCGCGGCTGCGGACGGATCCCACGGTGGAGAACGGCCTGGCCTTCTGGTGCGTCAGCGACAACCTGCGGAAGGGGGCGGCCCTGAACGCCGTGCAGATCGCCGAGCTGTTGGGCCGACGTTGCCTGAAGAAGGCCTCCTGAACCTGCCCATGGGCCATGTGCTGAAGGCCAGTGGGATCGCTTCGGCCACGCTGTTTTGCAGCGTGGCCTTTTGATTCGCCGATGCATGAACAATCCGAAGATGATGGTTCATGTGCGCTTCTCTGCCGCTTTCTTCGTGGTCTCGAATTGTAGAGCGACGCCAAAGTCTTAAGCCGAGTATTCGGCAACGTTTCGGACAGTCGACGCAAGCATCAAATAATCAATCCGTTAAACTTCCAAAGTCGTCGCACCGCGTGGAAGCCGCTGGGGCAACGCGTTTTTCGCTGTCTACTCTGATTTACAGTTGTGACTGTAAGTTAAACTCGACACTCTTTCTCCAGGTCAGGCAGCCTTCGGCGACCGGCAGAGGCGCGCATGGCCGTATCGGGTCCGGGGCCGGCTGCGCGATGCAGGGGTTCTGTTGTGCATCGGGAGGAGGAGGAACGGCATGACTGATGACGATCCCAACAAGGTCTGGCCCACCGGCCTGACCGTGAAGGAAGCGGAAGAAATCCACAGCCAGGTCATCGACGGTACCCGCGTGTTCGGCGCGATCGCCATCGTGGCGCATCTGCTG
This sequence comes from Pseudomonadota bacterium, assembly GCA_039199465.1. GTDB lineage: Bacteria > Pseudomonadota > Alphaproteobacteria > Rhodobacterales > Rhodobacteraceae > Thermohalobaculum. The sequence continues at coordinate 1,107 of JBCCSW010000404.1, read as the reverse complement.
GTGGCCGTCGCCACGCCGTGGCTGGGCTGAGAGGGGGCACGAGATGAACAACGCACGCATGTGGCTAGTCGTCCATCCGACGGTCGGCATCCCCGTCTTCCTCGGCGCCGTGGCGGTCGGCTCGTTCTCGGTGCATGTCGCCGTGCTCAGCAACACAACCTGGGTTTCGGATTTCCTCTCCGGCAACGAGATGGGCAGCTCGGCCACCGCGGCGATCGAGGCGCCGGTCAAGACCGCCGAGGCGACGGTCGACACGGCGCCGATGTCGGTGCTGGAGCACGGCCAGAAGATCACCGTCGTCCTGCCCGACGGTACGGTGGCGCAGGCGGTGCTGCATGATCCGCCCGTCTCGGTGGCGCGCCACGGATTGCCGGCGCCCGACTAGGCGACCGGTCGGGGATACCGGACGCGCGGCGGCCGAGGCGTTGTCGCGCGCCCGGTCCGGCCGGTCGATGTGGCTGGTCGATTTGGCTGGTCGATGTGGCTGGTCGACTTGGCTGGTCGGCGGATCTGCCGCTTGTCGCGTAGCAACCGCAAGGGGTGCCCGCCCGGCTTTGGAAAAGCCCCGATCAAGACGCAGGCCAAGACCCCAGACCAAGACCCAGAAACGAAACCAGACTTCGGCCCTGACTTGGGCGCCAGACCGAGCCCTGACCCCGGCGGATCCAGAATGATGCCGAGCCTGCGAGCCCTCGCGACCGACACCCTGCTGCGGCTTGGCCCGCGCTATCTGCCGTTCGCGGATGTCGCGTCCGAGACGATGCCGCTCGGCCGTCTCATGCGCCTGTCGCTCTTCCAGGTGACGGTCGGGATGGCGCTGGTGCTTCTGGTCGGCACGCTGAACCGCGTCATGATCGTCGAGCTCGCGGTTCCGGCATCGCTGGTCGCGATCATGATCGCGCTGCCGATGGTGGCGGCGCCGTTCCGGGCGCTGATCGGCTTTCGCTCGGACACGCATGTCTCGGCGCTCGGCTGGCGGCGCGTGCCCTTCATCTGGAAAGGCACGCTGCTGCAGTTCGGCGGCTTTGCGATCATGCCCTTCGCGCTGCTGGTGCTGTCGGGCTATGGCGAGGCCGCGCATGCACCGGTCTGGATCGGCTATTCAAG
>JBCCSW010000403.1:0-3519 GCA_039199465.1 Pseudomonadota bacterium | reverse complement strand
GGATGGTGCTGGTGAAGTCCACCGCCGTCGTCTCGATCATCGGGCTCGGCGATCTGGTGGGGCTGGCCGACAAGGCGGGCAAGTCGACGCGCCAGCAGTTCTGGTTCTACCTCGCTGTCTTGCTGGTCTATCTGGTCATCACCGCGGTCTCGGATCTCGTGCTGGGGCGGATGAAGGCGCGCGCCAATCGCGGGGTGACGGCGTGAAGATCGACCTTGTCTTCGAGAACCTGGACCTGTTCGCGCGCGGGATCCTGGTGACGCTGGAGCTGACGGCGATCGCCGTGGTCTTGGGCTTCGTGCTGGCCCTGCCCATGGCGCTGGCGATGCATCGCGGCACGCCGGTGGCTGCCCCGCTGGCGCGCGGTTTCGTCTATGTCTTCCGCGGCACGCCGCTCTTGGTGCAGGCCTATCTGATCTATTACGGCCTTTCGCAGTTCGAGGGGGTGCGCGACAGCATCTTCTGGCAGGCCCCCGACGCGATCCGCGGCACGCTGCTGGGCGACATCTGGCCGTCGCTGCGGTCGGCCTGGTGGTGCGCGGTGATCGCCTTTTCGCTGAATTCGGCCGCCTATCAGACCGCCATCCTGGCCGGTGCGTTCAGCGCGGTGCCACGGGGCGTGTTGGAGGGCGCCCGCGCGATCGGCCTGCCCGAGCGGCTGGTGACCCGGCTGATCCTGCTGCCGACGGCGCTGCGCCAAGCGCTGCCGCAATATTCGAACGAGGTGGTGTTCATGCTGCATGGCACAGCGGTCGCCGGGGTCATCACCCTGCAGGACATCCTGGGCGCGGGGCGGACGCTGAACGCCCGCTATTACGTGGCCTATGAGGGCTATCTTACGGCGGCGATCCTTTACATGGCGATCACGGCATCGCTGGTCCTCGCCTTCCGCGCGATCGAGCACCGCGCGATGCGCCATCTGCGCCGCCCGGCCGAGACCGAACAGCCGGTGCGGCGCAGGCCGGTCCTGGCGCTGCGCTAGCCAAGCGGTATCGCGGCTGGTCGCCGCGATGCGTCGGTGCGGGAATGCGCTTGTCGGCGTTGCGCGGCCCTCAGTGCCCGCGCGTGTCGCGACATTGCAGGGTGCGCTGGGGAGAAGCCCTCGGGGCTTTGGTGCACGCGGGCTCGATGTCGGGGCCGCGACGAGGACGGGCCGGCGGTGCCGGTCGCTCTGCGATCCTTGACCCGGCCCAGGCATCCGGCGGCCCAGGCATCCGGCGGCCCAGGCATCCGGCGGCCTAGCGGCCCGGCGGCTGCGCAGGTGGCCTATCGTGGCATGAGCACCCAATAGTCGAGATCGAGGATCACGCCGTCGGTGTGTTTGCCGTCCTCGCCCTTATGCGGGAAGTCGGTCGCAGGGCGGTTCTTGACGGCCACGGTGCGCAGGCGCAGGGCGCCTACACTTGCCGTGGCGGTTTCGGCCTTCTGAAGCACCTCGGACCAGGCATAGACCGTATCGCCGGCGAAGGCGGGTGCGGCATGGGTGCCGGCATTGATCGCGGCGACGAGCTGGGCGTTTTCCAGCCCGTTGAAGCTGAGGCCGCGGGCGATCGACATGATATGCCCGCCATAGACGAGCCGCGGCGCGCCGGCCCGGGCGGCCGGGTCGAAATGCACGCGCGCCGTGTTTTGCCAGAGGCGCGTCGCCATCATGTGCTCGGCCTCCTCGATGACGAGGCCGTCGACATGGTCGATCCGCTCGCCCTCGCCGTAATGGCCCCAGAGCCGTGGGCCGCCAGCCAACGCCGCATCGTAGCCGGCAAAGTCGAGACCCGCCGGCAGGGCGAGGTCGCCGGCGGCGACGGCGGGAGCGAGATTGGGGACCTGTGCCTCCGGCGCCGGGCTTTCCGGATCGCGCTTGTTGACCAGCACCCAGCGCACATAGTCGAGAACCGGCGCACCGTGCTGATTGAGGCCCCTCGTGCGCACCCAGACGATACCCGCCTTGCCGGAGCCGATCTGGCGCCGGCCGATCACCATGCTTTCGGCCTGCAGCGTGTCGCCGGGATAGACGGCGGCGAGGAAGCGGCCCTCGGCATAGCCTAGATTGGCGACGGCATTGAGCGAGATGTCGGGCACCGTCTTGCCGAAGACCACGTGGAACACCGTCAGCGGGTCTACCGGGCTCTGCGGCAAGCCGCAGTCGGCGGCAAAGGTATCGGCGCTGTCGAGCGCGAAGCGATTGGGATAGAGCGCCGTGGCCAGCACGCGCTCCTCACGCCCGACCGTGCGCGGCGTTGCGTGGCGGATCGTCTCGCCCGGGACGAAATCCTCGAAGAAGCGCCCGCTCATGCCGGCGGCGCCCCGGCGAAGGGCCAGACCCCGGCCCAGTTGTGGATCAGAGTCACTACGATGAAGGCGCCTGCGGTGACGGTGGCGTGGATAAGGTTTGGCATCAGGCCCTTAGGCTCGGGCTTCGGTTTCTTGCCGTCGCGCCGGTTGATCGCGATCAGCGCGAGGACGGCCCAGGCGAAGAGGGCGCCGAACAGAATGGCAGCGGCGAGATGGCCGTTTACCAGGAGATGCGCGAGCGCCCAGATCTTCACGCCGACGAGCTGTGGATGCCGGATCCAGGACCGGACATGGCCGGGGATCCCACCCGAGAGATAGATGCCGAGCGCCAGCACCATCAGCAGATTGTTGAGAAGCGTGGTCCAGTCGGGCGGGAACCAGAGGCCGACATAATCGACCGATTGGTAGCCGTTCACGATCAGCGCTACGGCGGCGAGGGTGCCGAGCAGCATGGCGATCTTCGCGGCGCCCTCGCCCCTCAGCCGCATCGCCAAGCGCTCGCGGGTCGCGGGCGCCATCGGTTTGAACAGATGCGTCGCGAACCACAGTGCTACGCCGAGCGCCAGCATCAGCCAGCCCACCATGACGGTCTCCTTGATCCCGCGGGATGTCGTTCTGGTGAGGTCTATACCGATGCGGCGTCGGATGCAGCCGTCTCGATCCGGGCGATCGCGTCGGCTTCGGCGATCAGGCGGCGGGCGGCAGCGGCGTGCAGGTTCTCGACCATGCGCCCGTCGACGACAGCTATGCCCTCACCACGGGCCAGGGCGGCGTCGAAGGCCGCGAGATCGGCCCTCGCCCGCTCGATCGCTGCGGGATTGGGGGCGTAGACACGGTTGGCGATGGCGATCTGCAGCGGATGTATGAGCGTCTTGCCCTCCATGCCGAGGAGGCGGCCCTGTGCCGCTTCCGCCTCGAACCCCGCCTCGTCGCGGAACGCGTTGTAGACCCCGTCGAGAACTACCTTGCCATGGGCGCGTGCCGCAGCGACGGCCAGCGAGAGCGCAGTCAGCAGTGGCAGGCGGTCGGGGGTCGCCACAGCGCGCAGGTCGTTCAGCAGGTCGTTGGTGCCGAGCACGAGGCAAGCAACGCGGGGATGCGCGGCGATCTCGGCGACGTTGAGCGTGCCGAGCGGCGTCTCGATCATCACCCAGATCGGCAGGTTGGCGGCCCCAGCCCCGTCGAGCAGGCGTGCCGCGGCATCGACGGCGGCGCTGCTCTCGATCT
>JBCCSW010000402.1:0-3519 GCA_039199465.1 Pseudomonadota bacterium | reverse complement strand
GCCGCCAGCGCCGGCAGCGCCGGATAGCCGCCGAAACCCGCCACCACCGCCGGCCGGTCGGCCGCGAAATGCGACCGCGCCGCCTTGATGCCGCGATAGACGACGACGGGCAGGCCCAGCTTCGCGATCACGCCGCCGCGCGACGGGCTGGCCGAGGGTGTCTCGAGCCGCGCGACCGCCGCTGGGAAATCACCGGCATAGCGCAGACCGCGCTCGTCAGAGGCCAGGGCCACGCGCCAGCCGCGCCCCAGCACGGTCTCGGCCAGCGCCTGCGCCGGAAACATGTGCCCACCAGTGCCGCCGGCGGCGAGGACCAGGAGCGGCGCCTGCCCCGCGGCGCTCACAGATGCTGCCTCAGCGCCGCCGCCGGGTCCTGCGGCCGCGTCCGCGTGAGCGCCAGCAAGGCGCCCATCGCCAGCGCCGCCGCGATCATCGAGGACCCGCCATAGCTGATGAAGGGCAGCGTCATGCCCTTGGCCGGCAGCAGCCGGATCGCGACCGAGAGGTTGATGAAGGCCTGCAGCCCGAGGCCCACGGCCAGCCCGCAGCCGGCCAGCCGCACGAACATCTGCCGCTCGTCCATCAGCCGGGCCAGGGCGCGCAGCGTGACGAACAGATAGCAGCCGATGATCGCCAGCGTGAGGACCAGCCCGAACTCCTCGGCCGCCACCGCGATGATGAAATCGGTATGGGCATCCGGCAGCGTCCACTTGACCGACCCATTGGCCGGCCCGACGCCCAGCAACGCCCCCTCGCGGATCGCGCTCTCGGCATAGGCGAGCTGCGAGTTGGGGTCGACCTCGGGCGCGAAATAGCCGTCGATACGGCGGGCAACGTGCTCCGAGTGGAAATAGGCGGCGCTCATCGCTGTCATGACCAGCGTCGCCAGGACTGCCAGCAGGAACATCGGCGCGCCCGAGACGAACAGCATCCCAGCCCAGACGGCCATCACCAACATCGCCTGGCCGAAATCCGGCTGCAGCGCCAGGATCGCCGCGATAAGCATCGCCACCATGCCGCTGATCACCCGCCCGGGCGGGCCGCCGCGCTCGAAGCTGCCGGCCATCAGCCAGGCCGACATCACGACGAAGGCGGGCTTCAGGAACTCGGACGGCTGCAGGCTGAGGAAACCCAGCGAGTACCAGCGCGTCGCCCCCTTGCCGAAATCGGTGCCGAGCCAGGGCAGCGCGATCAGCGCCGCGATGGCGACCAGGCAGCATAGGATCCCACCGCGCCTGATATGGCGGATAGGCAGCGCCGACACCGTCACCAGCAGGCCGAGCCCCATGGCAGAGAACACGACCTGGCGCACGACGTAGTGGTAGGTCCAGAGCCCGTTCTTCTCGGCAAGCGGCGGCGAGGCGGCGAGACCCAGCACAAGCCCCGTCGCGATCAGCAGGACGACGGCGCCCAGCAGCCAACGATCGATCGTATGCCACCAGTCCGAGACGAGCCGCCCCGTTTCGGGTCCCAGCAGGGCCGTCAGCGTGGCGCGCCGTCCGGCTGCCGTGAAACTGCGTCCCGAGAGCGTGGCCGTCGGCCGTGCAGAGAGCTCGGTCATGCGCTGGCCTCCTCACGCGCCTGGGCGGCGGCGTCGATCAGGGCCCGGAACGCATCGCCGCGCGCCTCGAAGCTCGTGAATTGGTCGAAGGACGCGCAGGCCGGGCTGAACAGCAGGACATCGCCCGCCTCGGCCTCGGCGAGCGCGCGCGAGACCGCCGCCTGAAGCGTGTCGCAACGCACATGGCGCCGGTCGCCGAGCTGCGACGCGAAGGCCGCCGCTGCCTCGCCGATCAAGTAGGTGGCGATGACTGGGCCCAGATGCGGCAGCGCCGCCTCCAGCCCACCGGCCTTGGCCCGGCCGCCCGCGATCCAGCGGATGCGATCGAAGCTCTTGAGCGCGGGCACGGCTGCCTCGGCATTGGTCGCCTTGCTGTCGTTGACGCAGAGCACGCCAGCGACGGTGCCGACCTCCTCCATCCGATGCGGGAGGCCCTGGAAGCTCGCCAGCGCCGGCTCGATCACACGGGGACCGAGGCCGAGCGCGCGCAGCGCCGCCCAGGCGGCACAGGCGTTCTGGTGGTTATGGGCACCGCGGAGACCCGGCGCGTTCGCCATATCCACCGCCGCGACCTGCTTGCCGGCGCGCCACTCCGTCAGGAAGCGCTTGTTCATGAAGACCGACCAGCCTTCGCCCCGCAGCCTCTCGCCGGCGGCGATGCGGATCACCTGCGCGCCACCATCGGGATCCTCGCCCGCCTCCATCGCGCCATTGGCGAGGAAGCGGCCATAGTCGTCATCGACGCCGATCACCGCGCGGCTCGGCGCGCCCTGCTCGAAGAGCCGCCGCTTGGCCGCGAAATAGCCGCCCATGCCGCCATGGCGGTCCAGGTGGTCGGGCGTGAGGTTCAGGAACACCGCGATATCGGGCGCGAGCGCCCGGGCGATCTCGGTCTGGTAGGAGGAGAGCTCGAGCACGATGATCTCGCCGTCCTGCGGCGGATCGAGATCCAGGACCGCGCGGCCGATATTGCCGCCCATCTGCGCCGGCCGCCCGGCGGCGCGCAGCGCATGGTGGATCAGCGCTGTGGTCGTCGACTTGCCGTTCGAGCCGGTGATCGCGACCACCCGCACCTCGGCGCCCACGACGGCCAGCGCCTGGAAGAACAGTCCGATATCGTTGTCCACGGGCACCCCTGCGGCCCAAGCCGCCCGCACGGCCCCGTGGGGCTCGGGGTGCAGCACGGGGACCCCTGGCGAGACGATCAGCGCGGCGAGATCCGCCGCTTCGCGCGGCCGGCTCAGATCCTCGACCGCAAACCCCTCGGCCGCCGCGGTCTCGCGCGCCGCCTCGCCATCGTCCCAGCAGACCGGCGTCGCGCCACCCGCAACCAGCGCCCGCGCCGTGGCCAGCCCCGAGCGCCCGAGACCAAGCACGCCCACGCGCCGGCGGGGGAAGACTCGCACGGGCATCATCCGCTCGCGTCCTCATAAAAAAATTCTTGAGTGACTACCATAACAAAAATCGAAAATGACAGCCAAAGTAGAGTAGACCAAGCGGCTAAGACAGATGAAATCTGATAAATTTTCCAATCCTTGAAGAAAAACAATTGGAGTATCACTCGGAAAAATGCTTTTGATTCGAGAAAAATAAAAAGATGCATGATTAGTAAGAAAATTGAGCATATTGGAACAACAAAGAAAAATACCAAGAATTCGAAAGCTGTGTTAGGCGCAGCATCCCATATCCAAAACTGTAGATGAAAAATCATCGCCTGAACCGTTGACAGAAGAAGAGCTGTCTGAATGACTGAGTTTGCGTGTTTTCCTGCCTCCATCACTTTCGGATCATAACGCTTCATCACCGCACCTTCAGCGTTGCAAGGCCGATCAGCGCCAGAATCATGGCGATGATCCAGAAGCGGATGACGATGGTCGGCTCCTGCCAGCCCTTCTGTTCAAAGTGGTGGTGGATCGGCGCCATGCGGAAAACGCGCTTGCCGGTCAGCTTGAAGCTCG
>JBCCSW010000401.1:0-3523 GCA_039199465.1 Pseudomonadota bacterium | reverse complement strand
TCGGCGGGCGCGAGTTCCGGCACGATCTGAAAGCCCGACTCGCCGCGCACCAGGACGCGGCCGAGCGGGCCGGGACGGCCCACGATCGCGCCATAGCGCGCCGCCTTGACGCGCCGCCAGGCCGGCATGTCGGCCAGATCCGGGCGATAGCCCTGCCTGGTAAAGACGACGCGCATGCCGGCGGCGCGGGCGGCGGCGATGCAGCGGGCCGTGGGCGGGATGCAGGCAGCGAGGGGCGCGATATCCTCACCAAGCTGCGCCACATAGCCGTCGGCGCCGCAGAAATCGCGCTGCATGTCGATCACCACCAGCGCGCAGTCCGCCGGTCTGAGCGGCTCCAGCGGCCAGGGGAAGGGGTCGGCATCGACGCTGAAGGGCTGGGCGGTCATCGGCACTCCTCGCGGCTTTACGCTGTCCGAGCGGCGCGCCACTGTCCATCGCGAACGCCGCGACGGAGGATACGATGGCCACGCTCAGCCCCGACCTGATCCTGCATGGCGGCCGCATCAGCACGATGGACGGGCCGATCCACGCGCCGGGCGCGGCCGGTGGCCGCGAGGTGCAGGCGCTGGCGGCGAAGGACGGTCGGATCCTGGCGCTGGGCGAGGATGCCGAGGTCACGGCGCTTGCCGGGCCCGCGACCGAGCGGGTCGACCTGGCCGGCGCACGGGCGATCCCCGGCATCGTCGACAGCCACGCCCATCCCGACAGCTATGCCGCGCGCATCGCCACCTGGGAGGATGTGAGCCCGGCCCGGATCGCCTCGCGCGAGGCCCTGCTGCAACGGATCGCGCGGGCGGCGGCGGGCAAGGGCCCGGACGACTGGATCGTCTGCTACCGCTTCGACGACCGGAAGTCGGGCGGCTATCCGACGCTGGCCGAGATGGACGCTGCGGCGGCGGGGCGCCCGCTCTACATCCAGCGCACCGACGGCCATGTCGGCCTTGCCAACGCGCGCGCCTTCGCCGCCATCGGGCTGGGCGCAGACGTCGCCGACCCGCCGTTCGGCGCCTTCGACCGCGATGCCGACGGCTGTCTAACCGGGCGCTGCCGCGAGACCGCAGCGCATCTCTTTCTGACCCATATCCACGCCGGCGATACCGAGGCGATGCTGGCAGACGGGCTGGAGCGGGTCTTCGCCGAATGGCGCGCCCTCGGCATCACCTCGGTCTACAACTCGCTTTGCGGGTCGCGCTCGATCGCGGCCTATCAGCGGATGCGGGCCGAAGGCCGGCTCGGCATGCGCGTCGGCATCATCGTCTCGGGGCGCGAGGAGGGGCTGGTCGAGGCCTTCGTCGCCTCCGGCATCCGATCGGGGTTCGGCGACGACTGGCTGCGGGTGATCGGCGTGGAGTGGTGCCCGGACTGCTCCACCTCGGGCCGCACGGCTGCCTATTACGAGCCCTATCTGGGCCAGCCCGTGCCCGGAGAGCCGGTTCCCAATACCGGCATGCTGCTCTACGAGGCCGACGACCTGGCACGCCGCGCGGTCGGCGCCCACAAGGCCGGGCTGCAGGTGATGATCGAGGGTGTGGGCGACCGCGGCATCGACTTCGCGCTGGACGCGATCGAAGCCTGCCTGACCGCCGAGCCGCGCGAGGACCACCGCATGCGGGTCGAGCACTGCTGCTATGTGACGCCCTCGATCCTGGAACGGCTGCAGCGGCTCAAGGTGATCGACAGCTCGGCCACCGGCTTCATGCACGACCTGGGAGACGCCTACATCGCCCATCGCGGTGCAGAGGCCATGCAGCATATGTGGCCGCATCGCACCCTGATCGACGCCGGCATCCCCGCACCCGGCCATTCCGACGCGATGGTCTGCCAGGCCAATCCGTTCCCGGCGCTCTGGTCGATGGTAACGCGGCAGAGCGATACCGGCGGCGACCTGGATCGGCGCCAGGCGGTCAGCCGGGCCGAGGCGCTGGCCGCCTACACGACGCTCGGCGCGTATTCGGGGCGCGAGGAGGCGATCAAGGGCGCGCTGAGGCCTGGCATGCTGGCCGATATCGCGATCCTCGACCGGGATTACTTCGACTGCCCGGCCGAGGAGATCAGGGATATCCGCGTCACCGGCACGGTGCTCGGCGGCGCCTATCTGGCGCATGCATAGCGCCGCTGCGCACGTCCTGGCAGGCCCGCGCGCCCGTCAGCTAGTTCGACGCCGCATCCGGTGCGGCGGCGGCGACGACCTCGCAGAGCGGGGTCCTCGGATCGCCAACCGCGCGGGGCGACATCAACAACGTGCAGGTGTCGTAACCCGCCGCGGCATAGGCGGCTGCGATCTCGGCCAACATCTCGGTGTCGATCCGCTCCTCACGCGCCAGGATCCAACCGTACTCGCGCGAGGGATGACCGACCGCCGTCCATTGGTAGTCGGGGTCGAGCGCGATCACAACGTACTCGCCGGCGATCGGCCACAGCCAATAGCCGAGCAGGCTGAGGAAGGTGACCTCCAACCCGCCCTGGTCGTCTGGGCCGGTGAAGCGGGCGCGGCCGAGCGCCTGGCTCAGGCTGCCGTCGGCCTCGACGCAGCTGTTGGTCACGGTGATACCCGCGACGTCTTCGGCCATGGCATAGCTCGCGCTGGTCGAGGCCGCGCAGTCTTCCTGGAACCAGGTCGGGATCGCGGCGATCTCGTGCCAGGTCCCGAGATAGCGCGCCAGGTCGAAGCCCGTGACGGGCGCCACGTCCCCTGTCCCTGCCCTGTCGTCGGTCCCCACCTCGGCGACGGCAGTCGCGCCTGCCGCCAGCGCCACAACAAGGATCGCGGATAGGGCGACGCCGCGCCGCTGTCTTGCCTGCCAGATCATGCTCTCTCTCCAGCTCGTCCGCACCGCTGTCGTGCTGCGTGCAGGCATACACCCATCGCGTGCACCCGCCATGATCCAGATCCAAGACGCGGGCGGCGATTTGGGGCCGGCCTCAAGGTTTCGCGGTCTCGGAGAGTGCGCAGCGCCGGCCTGGTCGGATGCCGGGCCATCTTCGACACGCATCGGCGCTGACCTATGCCTGCATGGAAATTGAGCTGATTTTTGCATCGCTGAACAGCCAAGATGCAGCAACAGACAGCCGCTGCCGAAAACCTAGGCGACTGTCCCATTTCAGCTTTGCCTTTAGGCCGTTCGCCCGTTTACCTTCCCAACCGTGGCGGGCCCCAACGCAACCGCCAGTCGTCAAGAACGAACCTTGACAGAAGAGAGGTCACGCAGATGAAGCACTTCAAGTCGATCCTCGGCGCCGCCGGACTGGCCGCCGCGGTCGCAGCCGGTGCAGCCCAGGCCCAAACCCCGGGCGGCACGATGGTCATGGTCACCCAGCCAGAACCCCCCAACCTCGCCAGCTATCTGTCCACGTCGGGCCCGATCGGTCAGGTGGTCACCAAGGTGTATGAGGGGCTGATCGACCTGGGCTTCGGCTTCGAGATCAAGCCGGCACTGGCGAAGTCGTGGGAGGTCTCGGACGACGGCCTGACCATCACCTTCAATCTGCAGGAAGGCGTGACGTGGCACGACGGCACGCC
>JBCCSW010000400.1:0-3532 GCA_039199465.1 Pseudomonadota bacterium | reverse complement strand
ATCTTTTCCGCCTGATCGCGGGAGAAGGCCAGATCAAGCCGGGTCAAGAGGCCGCTTTCGCTGAAGCCACCCAATTCATCCTCATAGATGAAGTCGCTGGCCCGGTGCTGATCGCCGAAGAACAGCCAGTTGGTGCCGCCCGCCCCGCGCGCGCGCCGCTCCTCCAGGAAGGCGCGGAAGGGCGCGATGCCGGTGCCGGGACCGACCATGATCATCGGCACGGCATCGTCCTCGGGGATCCGGAAGCTCTTATTGGCGGTGATGAAGACGCCGGCGCTCGCGCCCTCGGGCACATGGTCGGCCAGGAAAGTCGAACACACGCCGCGATGCAGCCTGCCGCCCGCCATCCAGCGCACAGCGGCGACGGTCAGATGCACCTCGCCCGGATGGGCCCGCGGGCTGGAGGAGATCGAATAGGCGCGGTGCTGCAGCGGCTTCAGCCAACCCACCACCTCGATAGGATCGAAGGTGAGGTCGGGGTTCAGGTTCAGCAGATCGAGCGTGTCCTTGCCCCAGAGGAACAGATCCAGCGCTTCCTTGTCGCCGGTCGCGAGCACGTGGCTCAGCTCGCCATCACCGGCGCGGGCCTCGACCGCGCGGATCAGTTCGCGCGACGGTGTGGAGATCTCGAGCCCGCGCGTCAGCAGCTCACCGAGCGGCAGATCGTGGTCCGGCACCGCCATCGCGGCATCCACGCCCAACCGCTCCAGGAAGCCTGCCACCAGATCGGGGGCGTTGAGCGGCATCACGTTCAGGGCGTCGCCGGGCTCGTAGGCGAGGCCGCTGTCGCCCAGGTCGAAGGCGATGTGCCGGATCTCCTTGGCCGATTTCGGGCCGGAGAGGATGCGGTTCTCGATCACGCGCGAGGGATAGGGGTTCTTGCGCGACCATGCTGGCTTGGCCGGCAGTTCCATCACGGGCGCCGCCGCCGCGCCCGCGGGCGTGGCCTGCACCTCTGGGATCGCAGCGGTCAGCCAGGCACTGGCCGGCTCCTCGAAATCGACGTCGCAGTCGACGCGCGCGGCCAGACGCTTCGCGCCCAGTTGCTCCAGCCGCATGTCGATCAGCTTGCCGGCCTGGCAGAAATGCTCATAGCCCGTGTCGCCGAGCGCCAGCACGCCGAAGTTCAACGCCTCCAACCGCGGCGCCGTCGGAGCGGATAGCGCATCCCAGAAGAGCTGCGCGTTGTCCGGCATCTCGCCCTCGCCATAGGTCGAGACGACGACGATCAGGTTCTCCATCGCCGCCAACCGGTCCATGTCCACGGCATTCAGATCCGCGACCCGGGGCGCAAAGCCGCGGCTGCGAGCCAGCGTCGCCGCGTCCTCGGCCACCGCCTCGGCATTCCCGGTCTGGGTGCCGAACAGGATGTCGAGCGGCCTGGTCTTGACCTGCTCGGCGGCGGGCGCGACGGCGGCAGGACCTGCGACGCCCATCGCCTTGCGTGAGTGCAGCCCGGCCAGGAACCCGGCCAGCCAGGCCCGCTGATCGCCCGAGAAGGGCGCGTCTTCCGGAATGTAGGGGACATTCATGCGCTTCACTCCGCCGCCGTGCGGGCAATCAGGTCGGGCAACGCGTTCTGGGCGAACAGTTCATCGAAGCTCGGCACGCTGCCGATCGCGGTGCGGTTCTTCGCATCCTGGTGGATGATCCAGGCATAGGTGCCGGGGCTGTCCATCGACAGGATGTTGCGCAGGCTGAGTGCCCGCTTGAAGTCCTTCAGCCGCTTGTCGGCGACCAGCACCGACAGCTCGCGCTGGTCATAGCCGTCGATCGCGGTGCGGGCATGCTTCGCCAGCGCCGTCATCAGCGCGAAGTCCTCGGTCATGATCAGATTGCGCGCGATCTTGTCCCGCGCGATCCGCTCGGGCGCGCCGCGCTTGGCGGCCAGCGTCTGCGCCATTTCCAGCACGGTGTAGCTGTTCAGAAGCCGGAACATCTCGGCCGTGTCCATCTCGCCATAGGCGGGGACTGCGCCGTGGTGGATCGGCCGGCCGGCCTTCCACGCCTCCTTCAGTGCCGCGATCTGATGCGCGGCGAGCGCGGTCGACAGCTCCTCGACCAGTTCCTTGCGCGAGCGGGCGGCCAGGATCTCGTCGGCGTCCTGATACTGCAGCAGCGCCCGCGGCATGATCCAGGCGAGATCGGGCAGGATCGTGTCCCAGCGCTCCAGCAGGTCGGCGGCGCGGCGCGAGCCGGTCGCGCCGTGGTGCCAGTCCAGCAGCTGGTGAACAGCATCGCGGTGGATCCCGGCCTCGGCGCTGCCGTCGGCCAGCGTGCCCATCAGCACCGAGTCGTGGCTGATCATCTGCGACAGCCGGCGCTCCGGGTCGTACTGATAGGCGAAACCGCCCGACATGCCGTTGCCAAAGCCCTTGGAGAAGCCGCCGAGGTTCAGCACGGCGCCGTTGGTCATGTACTCGGCGCAGAAGTCGCCCACGCCCTCGACCACCGCCGTCGCGCCGGAATTGCGCACGGCGAAGCGGTCGCCGGCCTCGCCCTCGACGAACAGGCGGCCGCCGGTCGCGCCGAACAATGCGAAGTTGCCGATCAGCACGTTCTCGCCCTCGGCCGTGCCCCCGCCGAGCGGCGCGCGCACGACGATATGCCCGCCGCAGGCCCCCTTGCCGACGCCATCATTGCAGGTGCCGGTGTGCTCGAGGGTCATGCCGTCATTGCAGAAGGCGCCGAAGCTCTGCCCGGCCGAGCCCTGGGTGACGACCCGCACGGTGCCTTGGTCGAGGAAGCGGCGGCCGCGGGCATCCTGAAAGGCGGCCGGCGTCTCCACACGCGCGCCGTGGTTCAACAGCCGCTCGATATCCACGGCGAGTTGTCCGCCGACCGAGTTGTTGCGGTTGTTGAGCGGCGCGTTCGGGCGCAGGTCGATCTGGCGCTCGCCGCGCGCGAAGACGACGTCGTGCACCTGGTCGATCAGCGCATCGTCGACGGCGTAATCGCGCTCCAGATAGACGGGGTGTTGCACCGCGTTGTCGGGCACGCGGGTCAGCATCGCGCGGAGGTTCAGCTGCCCGACCGACGCCGGATGGTCGAGCAGGTGGAGGAGGTCGACCCGGCCCCGCGCCTCGGCAAGGCTGCGGAGGCCCAGGCGCCCCAGGATCTCGCGCACCTCATGGGCGATGTTCAGCAGGTACTGCGCCAGCGCCCTGGGATCACCGTCGAAGGCCTCGGCATTGGTGGTCAGACCGGCCGGGCACTTGATGTTGCAGTTCTTCGCCATGACGCATTTCAGCATCATCAGCGCGGTCGTGCCGAACTCGAAGCTGTCGCCGCCAAGCAGCGCCGCCTTGACGACGTCGGAGCCGGTCTGCATCGCGCCCGAGCAGCGCAGCCAGACCTTCTGGCGGATGCCGTTGGCGCAGAGCGCCTGGTGGACCTCGGCGATGCCGATCTCGGCCGCGCGCCCCTTGTATTTCAGCGAGGTAACCGAGGCCGCGCCCGTGCCGCCGGTGTTGCCTGCGACGTTGATGACGTCTGCGCCTGCTTTCGCCACGCCCACCGCGATGGTGCCGAT
>JBCCSW010000399.1:0-3584 GCA_039199465.1 Pseudomonadota bacterium | reverse complement strand
CTCCGCACCGCTGCGCTTGCCCATGCCGAGATGGATTTGGCGGCAGAGGGGGTAGAAGCTCTTACCGCCCGGCGCGTCGCGGGCGGCGTCGGCGTGTCGGTCGGCACGCTCTACAACCTCTTCGGCCATCTCGACGGTCTGGTGCGCGCGCTGAACCGGCGGACCATGACGCGGCTGCATGCGCGGCTGGAGGCCGCGCTGCAGACCGGAACCCATACGGGGCCGGGCGCGACGCCGGAGGCGCGGCTGACGGTGCTGGCCGAGGCCTATCTGAGCTTCGCCGAGAGCGAGCCCGCTGCCTGGGACACCCTGTTCCGCCATCGCCTGACCACGCCGCCCGGCCCGGGCGAGGCCGACGCTGATGCCGGCCGGTTCGAGGGGTTGCTGGCGCTTCTGCGCCGCGCCGCGGGCGACGGCCCGCCAGACGACGGGCTGATCGCCCTATGGGCTGCTGCACACGGCGTCACCGAGCTGGCGACAAGCCGTCGCCTGCCCGAGACCGACCAGGTGACCGCACGGCGCTACCTCGCCATCATCATCCAAGCAGCATGCCGGCAGATCATGACCGACGCGCGCCACGGCGAACGCTGACCGGCCTCAGCCCGGGACACCTCGCCCCGCACCCAAAGCGTCTGCAGGAGACGCACGACGCGCCGCGGTCGATGGCGGGCCTTTCGGCGACCGTGTCGGCAGAGCCGGGCAACTCAGCCCTTTCGCTTTCGGCGCCCAAGCAGGCATGCTGACCGCGCAGCGCCAGATGGGCCGCCGATCAGAGCGTCACATCAGTTTCACGACCTTCTGGTCCCCTGACCCGCCTTATCTGTCGAAAGCAGACCTCGCCCCGATAAAGACCAGCGCCGGGAGTCACGACGATGAAGTCAGCGATCAAGCCCGCCGAGGCCGCCGCTTTGATCGGCGATGGCGCGATGCTCCATATCGGTGGCTTCATGGGCGTCGGCTCTCCGCATCGGCTGATCGACGCGCTGGTCGACCGCGGCGCGCGCGATTTGACCATCGTGTGCAACGACACCTGCCGCCCAGGCGAGGGGGTCGGCAAGCTGGTCTCGGCCGGGCTGGTCGCCCGAGCCATCGTCTCCCATATCGGCCTGAACGCCGAGGTGCAGCGGAAGATGCTGGCCGGCGAGATCGACGTTGAACTGGTGCCCCAGGGCACCCTGGTCGAGCGCATCCGCGCGGCGGGCTTCGGCCTCGGCGGCGTGCTGACGGCGACGGGCATCGGCACACCGGTCGAGGATGGCAAGCCTATCGTCCAGGTCGATGGTGTGGACTTCCTGCTGGAGAAACCGATCGCCGCGGATTTCGCCCTGATCGCGGCCCGGCAGGCCGACTACGCCGGCAATCTCGAGTACTCGCTGACCGCGCATAACTTCAACCCGATCATGGCGATGGCGGCAAAGACGGTGATTGCCGAGCCGCATACCATCGTGCCCCTTGGCATGATCTCGCCCGATGCGGTGAAGACCCCGGGCGTGCTGGTCCACCATCTTCTGGAAAGGGCGGCGTGATGGATATCAAGACCCTGATCGCCCGCCGCGTGGCCCGCGAGATCAAACCCGGCACGCTGGTCAATCTCGGCATCGGGCTGCCCAGCCTGGTCGCGAACCACCTGCCCGACGGCGTCAACGTCTTCTTCCAGGCCGAGAACGGCGTGATCGGCCTCGGCGCCCGTCCGCCTGAGGGCATGGAGGATCCGGACCTGACCGATGCCGGCGGAGGTTTCGTGACCGCCGTCCCGGGCGCGGCCTCGATCGACAGCGCGATGAGCTTCGGGCTGATCCGCGGTGGCCATCTGGACATGACCGTGCTTGGCGGCCTGCAGGTGGATGAGCGCGGCTACCTCGCCAACTGGACGGTGCCCGGCAAGATGGTGCCAGGCATGGGTGGCGCGATGGACCTGGTGGCGGGTGCGCGTCACGTGGTGGTGGCGATGGCGCATACTCAGAAAGGCACGCCCAAGATCGTGCCGGAATGCACCTTGCCGCTGACCGCGCAGCGTCGTGTCGATCTGATCGTGACCGAGATGGCGGTGATCGAGCCGACGGCCGCAGGCCTGGTCCTGCGCGAGCGCGGCCCGGGTGTCGAGGTCGATGAGATCGTTGCCGCCACGGCCGCCGCGCTCACCGTGCCGCCCGGCGTGCCGGAAATGCAGCTCGATTAACGCTACGGCCGCGCCCAGACGTCCGGATGCGGCCCGTGTGCGAGCGATGCGCGAGCGATGCGCCAAATGGGACGCGGTCCAGGTTTTCTCGGCCCCTAGGCTGCCGCTTTCGCCAGGTTGCGCAGGACATAGTGCAGCACGCCGCCGTTCTCGACGTATTCGATCTCGACCTCGGTATCGATCCGGCAGAGCAGCTCGATCTCCGTCACCGTGCCGTCGGCATAGGTGATCGTCGCGGGGACGATCTTGCGGGGCTTCAGGTCGGTGTCGAGGCCGGTGATAGACAGCGTCTCGGTGCCGGTGAGCCCAAGTGAGGACCGCGTATCGCCGTTGCGGAACTCCAGCGGGATCACGCCCATGCCGACCAGGTTGGAGCGGTGGATGCGCTCGAAGCTCTCGGCGATCACGCCCTTGATGCCGAGCAGCGCCGTGCCCTTCGCCGCCCAGTCGCGCGAGGAGCCGGTGCCATATTCCTTGCCTGCGATCACCACCGTCGGGATGCCGGCCGCCTTGTAGGCCATCGTGGCATCGTAGATCGACATCTGATCGCCGTCGGGGCCCAGCGTGTAGCCGCCCTCGACCCCGTCCAGCATCTCGTTCTTGATGCGGATATTGGCGAAGGTGCCGCGCATCATCACTTCGTGATTGCCGCGCCGCGCGCCGTAGGAGTTGAAGTCCTTCACCGCCACCTGGCTCTCGCGCAGGAACCGGCCGGCGGGCGTCGTCTCCTTGAAGCTGCCGGCGGGCGAGATGTGGTCGGTGGTGACGCTGTCGGCCAGCATCGCGATGACGCGCGCGCCCTCGATATTCGAGATCGTGCCGGGCTCGTGGCCCATGCCCTCGAAATACGGCGGGTTCTGCACATAGGTCGAGGTCGAGGGCCAAGTGTAGGTCAGGCTCTCGGCGGTCTGAATGCCCCGCCAGCGCTCGTCGCCCGTGAACACTTCGGCGTATTTCTTCTGGAAAGCCTCGCGCGTGACGGTCTGCTCGACCATCTCGGCGACCTCCTTCTGCGTCGGCCAGATGTCCTTGAGGTAGACGTTCCTGCCCTCGGGCGTCTGGCCGACGGGATCGCGCGTGATGTCGATGTTCAGGTCGCCCGCGATGGCATAGGCGACGACCAGCGGCGGCGAGGCGAGATAGTTCGCCCGCACATCCGGATTGACGCGACCCTCGAAGTTGCGGTTGCCCGACAGGACCGAGGTCGCGACCAGGTCGCCGTCGTTGATCGCCTTCGAGATCGGCTCGGGCAGCGGACCCGAATTGCCGATGCAGGTGGTGCAGCCATAGCCGACGAGGTTGAAGCCGAGCGCGTCCAGATCCTCCTGCACGCCGGCGGCTTGGAGATATTCGGAGACGACCTGGCTGCCGGGGGCGAGGGAGGTTTTCACCCAGGGCTTGCTCG
>JBCCSW010000398.1:0-3590 GCA_039199465.1 Pseudomonadota bacterium | reverse complement strand
GCCGCGTCCAGTGCTGCCGAGACCGCCGCCTTGCCTGCGACATCGTCGCCGAAGAGCGCCGAGAGGTCGATCACGGGCAGCGTCGCGTCATCCACCGTCAATGCCGATTGGCGATGGCGGAGGGCAGCATGGGCACGGCGCAGACGGCATTGACGGTGGATGACGCGACGCTGCCCGTGATCGACCTCTCGGCGCTCTTCGGCGACGATGTCGCAGGCAAGGCGGCGGTCTCGGCAGCACTGGACGCGGCGGCGCGGACCTCGGGCTTTTTCTACATCACCGGCCACGGCATCGATCCCGCGCTGATGGCCGCGATGTTCCGGGCCTCGCGCCAGTTCCACGAGATGCCGCGACCCTGGAAGATGCGCTATTGGTGCGGACACTCCACCAACCATCGCGGCTATGTCCCGTTCGAGGAGAACGGGGTGCGCTTTCCCGAAGTGATCAACTTCAACGAGGCCTGGGACATGTCGTTCGAGGCGCCGGCCGATCATCCGCTGGCCATGCAGGGCTGGCGCATGACCGGACCGAACGTCTGGCCCGACATCCCCGGCTGGCGCGAAACGGTATCAGCCTATTACGACGCGATCTTCGGGCTGGGGCTCAAGATGATGGACGCGCTGGCCGGTGCGCTTGGCGTCGATCCGGCGGCGCTGCGGGCGGAGGTGACCTGCCCGACATCGCAACTGCGCATGCTGCGCTATCTGCCGAATGCGATGGAGGCGACGGAGGAGCGGACCGGCATCTCCTCACACTCCGATTTCGAGTGCTTCACGATCCTGCTGCAGGGCGGGCCGGGCCTTCAGGTCATGAATGCCGAGGATATCTGGATCGAGGCGCCGCCGATCGAGGGCGCGTTCATCGTCAATATCGGCGACATCTTCGAGGCCTGGTCGGGCGGGCGGTACAAAAGCACGCAGCACCGCGTCGTGAACACCGGGCGCGAGCGCTATAGCTTCCCGCTCTTCTTCGGGCTGGACTACGATGCGGTCGTGCAGCCGCTGGAGCCGTTCCGGACCGAGGCGACGCTGGCGAAGTACCCGCCTTTCAAGGCGGGTGACCATTTGATGAGCATGACCTGTCACGCGTTCCGCTACGTGATGGAGGCCAAGCGCGCAGGCTGGTTCACGCTGGACATCGAGGTGCCTGACGAGAACCCCTTCAAGCGCGAGGCGAAGGCCCCACCGGCCGCCGCGCGCTAAGCGCGACCGGGTATCCTGGCATCATCCTCCCTTGCCAGGGCGTGCGGCCAAGTTCTCGTCATCTCGGGTGTTGGCTCGCTGCAGTGTCCTCTTCCTCGCACTTGGCCCGCCCGTTTGAGACGCCATTGCCGACGCTTGAGCGGCGATGAGAGGATAGCGGCCTCAGTCTGACCGACGAGGACGACCTCCATGGGACCGCATCCCGCCTTCGAGCACTACCGCATTCCCGACGATCACCAGATCGGACCCTATCGGCTGACCCGGCTGACCGGCGCGGATGTCGAGGAGGATTTTCGCGCCGTCACCGCTTCGGAATACCATCTGGTCGGCCTGTTCGACGACGGCTGGCCACGGGGCCTCAGTTTCGAGGAGAACGCCGTCGACCTCGCCTGGCACGACAAGGAATTCCGCGACCACCGCTCCTTCGCCTGGGTGATCCGCGCGGGCGACGGCATGGGGGCAGGGCACTCCGACCGCTATTTGGGCTGCGCCTATGTCTATCCGTCATGGACCCCCGGTCACGCGACGGCGCTGTTCTGGTTCCGGAGCGGGGCGACCGACCACGCCGATCCCTTCGACAAGTACTGGCATCGCTGGCTTGAGGGCCCTGACTGGCCGCATTTCGAGTGGTCGTGGCGGCGCAAGCCCTGAGAGGCTGGCTCCCACATTGGGCTCGATCAGCCGCGACTTCGCGACAGGATCCCGCGGGCCGGGTCATAGGCAACGACTGCCGCCGCGAAGACGGCCCCGCCGGTCAGGACGACAACCTGCAGGGCATTGGGCTCGACCCGCTGGTAGATCGCGAAGTGGATCCGTTCGACGGCATGGGTGAAGGGGTTGAATTCGGCGCTATCCGCCAGGGGCGGCGGGGCGGCGGACCCTCACGCAGCCGCCAGAGCGGACAAAGCGCTGTCGAGCAGAAGAAGATCGGAAAGATCACGAAGTTCATGACGCCCGCGACGTTCTCCATCTGTCGGATGGCGGAGAGAGAACCAGCCCCACCGCGCTCAACATCAGGCCCGAGAGAACGAGCGCGGGAAGACGCTGAGATAGCCGCCGTCGGGCGGCTCGATGCCCCAGAGCCGTGCGATCAACAGTAAGGCGTAGACTTGCGCCGCTGAGACGAGCGTGGCGCCCATCAGACGCGCGGCCAGCAGAAACCAGCGCGTAGGGGCTGATCAGCAGCAGCCGCATCGACCCGGTTTCGCGGTCATCCACCATCGATAGCGAGGACTGCATACCCTGGAATAGCTGGATCATCGCAGAGGGGCCGGGGACCACATACACTTCGTAAGGGATGCAGGTCTCGTAGGGTTCGATGATCGACAGGCCCAGCACGGCGCGAAGTCCGGCGGCGAAGATGAGAAGCCAGACCAGCCGGCGGACCAGGGCCGCGAGGGAGCGCCCCTTCTGTTGCACGACGCGCAGCGCCTCGCGCCACAGGATGCCGGCGGCACAGCGCCACCAGCCGCGCCAGCCGTCATCGCCTACCGGTGCAGCGTCGGCTTTGGCAGCGTCGGTTTCGGCGCCGTCGGTCATGAGACCGCCCGGTCGGTGGGGTCGAGGCAAGCGGCGGCGCGCGGGGCGCCGTCGCGATGTCGTGGTCGCAGATCTCGATCCGCCCCTCGGCCGCAGGGAACAGTCCGGTAACCCGGTTGAGGAGGGTCGTCTTCCCGGCGCCGTTCGGGCCCAAGAGGGCGGTCACGCTGCCGCCCCCGACGCCGAGGTTGCCGTCCACCAGAGCCGAATGTCGCGCGTAGCTGTAGCCGACGCCCTAGACCAAGAGCGCCTGCTCGGGCTGATCGCTCACTCGATGACGATCTTGACGCCCGTGGTTTCGCCGGTCGTGCCGGGAATGCGGAGCTCGTAGGTGCCGGGCTTCACGGCGATGAAGGACAGCTCCAGCTCGCCCTCGTCGTCGAATTCGAAGCTGTCGACGGCCATCGGGCGCACCTCAAGGTCATTGATGACGATCTCGTCCATCCAGATCGCGCGAAAGAACCCGGGCCCCGCGAGCGCCAACTCGGCCGACCCGTCCGATGTGATGATCATCTCGTAATAGACGCCCGAAGACAGGGTGACCTGCCCGTCATGGAGGGGTTCCCCAGAGGACAGCGTCAGCTCGATATCATCGCCGCGGTTGCAGGCTGCGAGAAGGCCGGCGGTGCCGAAATCGTCGCAGAGCGGCTCGGCATGGGCGGTGGTGACAGACATGCCTGATGCGGCGAGGGCCAGCGCGATGGCGGTCCGGATCATCGGGTCGTTCTCCCTTGACGTGTAAATCGGCGACCGTCACGCGGCGCCGTTATCGACGAGAGGCAAGCTCGCCGCATCGCTGGGCGTTGTCGAGAACGACCTTCGGACGGCACGTGGCCACGATCTCAGAAG